>JBDRDE010000151.1:0-4712 GCA_043821065.1 Candidatus Omnitrophota bacterium | reverse complement strand
GTCTAGTCTCTATATCATCGCCTGTAGAAGCCTGCCTGGGGTCACGATATATTGGGTAGTAATCATTGGTTGTGAGATTCGTGTGTGTATCGTAATCGCGGGCCCTAAGTGTAGTATAGACATATTCGTAGTTTGGATCATGATCAGCGTGCTCGCGTCCATAGACCTCATCCATCCTGTATGGCGCGCCCATCTCTTCGGTATGGTCATAACCCAAAAGCAGGCCGCTCCTGCCTTCAAAGAGGCCCGGGGTCGTGATCTGCGTGGAATAGACATAGTGGTTATCCCCGATACTGACGATCTTTTTGTGCACTTCGATATCGCCATCAGGGCCTTGTTTTTGTATCGTGCGCGCCTTGCCTGTACTTATAAAAGAGCTCGACAGGACACTGCCGTATCCTATGACGACCGTACCATCCCCTATAATGGTTGTCCTGTATATGAGTCCGGTGAACCCTATTTTGTATAGATAATCATTTAAAGATTCCATGCTCTCTAGACGCTCTTTTGGCACATCGACAAGGGTCCCTTTTGTGAACCCGCCTTGTGGAGATTTATTTGTCCTACAGACCTTGAGAGTGACCCGAGGATCTATATAAGATTCGATCACCGAAGCGCGATGTGGCTTCAGTTCAGAACTTAGCCTGTTCTGCATCGCTATGCCTAGATTTGCGCCATGCCCAGACCTCTTCTGCGCCGCGCGTATTATTGTATCTGGGGTCCCCGATCTATTCCATATGCACTTCTGGCCCATGTTCACTACATAGATAGGATATCTATCAACAAAACCTTTTACAGCGGAGGACAAGGTCTTGATATCCTCTTGCGACATCTGGCGCCAGCTCTTCGGCATATTATCTTCTGTAATTGCGCCGTCGCTGATAATGCGGCACGCCGCCTGGCCTATAGTATCGAAAAGGCGGAGATGTGGATCTTTATATTTTTCCAGCATCGCCTCTCCGCCATCAGGACTGCGCAGATCTAAAAACGCGTTCTTGAGATGCTCCATCGCCTCATCCGTGAATGCCAGTTCGAAGGTGTTCTTCATCAGGAGTCTCCCGCCGTTGACGGCTGTAATTACCGCTTCGACGACATCCTCCATCGCGCCGTGTTCAACAAAATCGAGAAGCCTGCCTGATTCCGGATCTACGATGGCAACCCCGATGCGCATAAGATCTTCGGATTTGATATTTTTAACAAGTGAAGGGGCTGTGCCCGAAAATTCTGACTCGATCTGGGCGTCTATTTGCGCTTCATTGTATTCGCCCGATCCGGCCATCCTGCGCCTGGTAGTCCTCGCCCATTCTACGAGCCTCTGTATCTCAATAGACCTATCGAATTCATGCTGAGGCAAGAACGCGGATCCCCCATATATATCATTCACAACGTCTATAGGCACTCCAAAAAACAGCGATTGGATATCTGCCGGTAAATCCGCGAGACTGCGCGGGTTACCCTGCTTATCCAGGCCCACTGACATGCCGTCAGGCAATATATCAGGGTTGTTTACAGCGCCGAATATGTTCCAGCCTGTGCCGCATCTTGGAAACTGCAGCTGTATGACAAGCTGTGTCTCGTAAGCTATCTCTGCGAGCGTCTTATTGACAAGCTGTATCATTCCCTCAAAAGCCCGTACGAGCTTGACGAGATACATCTTCCATGAGCGGCCCGCGTCCAGTATGAATATAGACGACCTCTTCTGCCCGAAGTCAGATACCGCCCTCTTATGCGCGTACAATACGGAGGCCAGATCGCCTTTCGCCTCTTCGCGGTCGAACGATACCGGTATCATACTGACGCGGCTTTTGTTGTATTTTGACAACGCGTGGTCTACATTGGAGCGGTAGGCTTCTTCGGCCTTTGCGCGGTCTCTATGGAACGGCCGGAATACCATATGGAACCTGGCAAACTTGCTAGGGAGATATCCGGTCCTGGCGAGCGCTAAAGCGGCGTCTTTGATGTGGAGCGTCTTGCTCAGCCTGCCCGATCTAACCGGCCTATCCGGATCGTCCTGTATATCTTTGGCGATCATGGCGGCATGCTTAGTATTTGCCCTAAGATGGAAGTTTTGCCAATACTCGTTGTGGACATCTGCGAGAGTATCGTCAAGCGCGCTCTTTGTCACATCCCCCCTAGCGCTCGGGCCGGCAACGGCTATTTCTAGAAATTGGGCCGTAAGGTGGATCTTATTAAGGCGGGGATCTTCGAGGCTGTCTATAACCACTCCATGCGGAAGGATGCTTTTTGCCAGCATGTACTCGCAGACTTCATGTAGGATACAAGCGGCGGCCTGCCGGATGGGATCGGGAATATCAGCAAGCTCGCTGACTTCCACATCTCTAGACGCATATCTCGAAAGAAAATCTCCGCCACGTTCTATCTGGTCATCTATAAATCTCCCGGCTACATAAGCCCGGTCGTTCTTGGTGCTATAGTGCCCGTAGTGAGATACCCTGGGCATCATCATCAAGCCCGGTATCGGCAGACCACGCACCTCGTCTTTCGTGTAGACAAGATTTAACATGATGCCATTTTTGCCGTTATCTCCGCCTTCAAGGAGCGAGGCGAGCCGCTCCCTGAGAAAGTGCTCTTCGAGCTGTAATCCATCCTGAAGCTCATCTCTTCCGCGTATATCCGAAAAATCTGCGTCGTCCACCAGCTCTCGCATGATCTTTCTCGTAAGCCCTATAAGCGCTCTATATTGGACGTGCTTTGCTTTGCTATCGGAAGCGAAGTTACCTTTGGCGGACAATATCGTCACATGTTTGGTGTTGCGGTCGGCGAGTACGCGGTCTATACTTGGATCGAGAATAGGAGGTCCATCACCGGTAAACTTCGCGTAAGATGGCACGAATGTCTCTACAAGGTTTATAGATAATGCGGCCGGGCCCTCCAGCAACGACTTGGGCGTGAATGGTAGAGCTAAAAGAAGTACCGGCAGCGCGATGGCCATGGCCGCGTACGCTATGGCGCCGTGCGTTACGGGCGCCCATTCAGGCGAGATACCCAATATATTGTGTAGCGCCCATCGGGTGTATTCGCGCATAAGAATAAGAGACCGACCGAGTAACGGCCGCCTATTGAACTCGTCACGTATGTCTTGATTGAATGTCTCAAGCTCGGCATTTCCTATCTCGTAGCGGGCGTCTTCCGGAAGATCTGCGCGCGACACGCCTATCTCTACGCGGCGCGTGACGCTATTGTAGCGCGGCACTGCCGCTACGCCGGACAATTCGGGAATCTCTATGTCTGCGGTCGCCGTCGATGTCGCAGCTGCGCCTGGTGATCTTGGCCTGTGCGCGCTACCCATCTTTACGAAGTTTTGTACGGTTCCCGCTTTTCCGCCCAACCTTCTAAACCGGATAAGGCCTTTGCTCTTGAAGTATTGCATCAGATTGTATATGGCTTCTCTCGCATCAGTGTCATCATGCTTAAAGTCGAGCTTGACCGCTATATCCATGATGCTGAATTGCGCGCGCATGGGAAGTGTAGTCAGAAATCCGCGCACCGTGTCATGCATGTCTGTCATCACGCGCAATCTCTCGTCCCTCTCAGCCATCGCCTTTATATCCGCTAGTTTGTGCTGCCAGTCCTCGAACTTCGGTCCATCCTTATCAACTCCGGCGATCCTATTGTAGCCTATCGCCCTGTGGGTAATGGCTCCGGTCCCTTCCGGATGCGTGTGTAGCCCAAAGAAGTCATGGACGGTCCTCTTTCTGATAGGTGTCCCTGGAGGCCCTCTCTTGATCAAACTGACGCCGCCATATGCGCCTCTTTTATCATAGAACTCATCACTGGGAGCATATACGTCCTCGCGCACATTTATAGGTCGGTCCATATGCATCCCGGCAAACAACCCTTCGTCCCCGTTATAAAGCCCCGGGTGTTCGAAGAGGGATGAGCTAACATAGTGTTGCGGGCCAAAAACGTATCTTCCTTCGTTATGTGCCTTCTCTTTATCGGTCCTCTTGGTGGTCCTGATCAGCGTGCCTGATAATGCGGTGTGCGCTCCGATCTCCACCGCACCCTCTCCCAGTATGACAGTCTTATAAAGGAATACATCGGCGTCGCACCTCTTCAGCGCCGCGTTTAAGGCGTCCGGGTCTTTAAGATCGTTGCCTCGGAGCGTGATGGGATAATGCTCCTCGGTACCATCCTTGTTTATAACCGTCCGATGGACCGTAAGGCTTTCCAGTCTCGGATCGACATACGTATTGACAGCCCGGTCTTCCGCAGGAGGCAGCCCTGAATTGAGCCTGTTGGCCCTGTCGAAAGCCCTTAGAAGAGCCGTCTCATGGAGAGTCCAGGGATAGCCGGCGTCATTCCATATATACCCTTCGCCCAGATTAATGACATGTATGGGAAACTTCTTCCAAAATTTCTTCACGATCTTGTAAAGTTCGTCCTGGTCCGCGAGAGGTATTTTCTTCCAGCTGTTCGGTACGGTCTCGCGGTCTATCTGTCCATTGGCATTAGTCTTTATCCTTATCATGGCCTGGCCGAGCGTATCGTACATACCGAAGCCGTACTCATCGAGAAGCGAGTAACGCTCTCTAGGGCGCCAGGAGCTATTTATAATCCACCCTATAACAGGAATAGCCCAGAGAATACCTCTTACAAGCAATAACCAGCTCGGTATCGGCTTGCGGTGTATGCTGTCGACATCGAAGGCATCGATCATGTAGTCAAATGCTTCCTGGTGCAGGGCGAGC
>JBDRDE010000150.1:0-4138 GCA_043821065.1 Candidatus Omnitrophota bacterium | reverse complement strand
CATGCGGTTAGCGGTTTACGGTTAGCGGTTAGCGTGCGGCACGCAAACCGAAAACCGCATACCGCAAACCGAAAAAACGCTTTAAGGAGTTGCAATGAAAGATGTATTATGCGTAATACTCGGAGGGGGCATAGGATCGAGGCTCTTTCCGCTTACTAAGCAGAGGTGCAAACCCGCGGTTCCGCTAGTCGGTAAGTACAGGCTTATCGATATCCCGGTCAGTAACTGCCTCAATTCCGGCTTTGACAGGATCTCCATACTGACACAGTTCAATTCAGAATCTCTAAACAGGCACATCAACAGGACATATAAGCTCGACTATTTTAGTCAAGGCTTTATAGAGATCATGGCGGCTGAGCAGTCGATGGAGAACATGAACTGGTTCCAAGGGACGGCGGATGCCGTAAGGCGCTGCCTGAAGCACTTCAGCGACCCGCGCATAAAGTATGTTCTTATACTTTCGGGCGATCAGCTTTATAAGATGGACTTGACTAAACTGCTCGACGCGCATAAAGGGAACAACGCTGAAGTGAGCGTCGCCTGCAATCCGGTAGATCCGGAAGAAGTGTCGCACTACGGCATAATGGATGTCGGCAAGGACTACAGGATAAACGCGTTCGTCGAGAAGCCTAAGAATGAGGATCAGGTAAAGAAGTTCGCTTTTGATCTCCGCGGCAAGACGACATTCCTGGCTTCTATGGGCATATATCTCTTTAATAAAGAGACGCTGATGGACATCCTTACCCATTCAGACAAGTTAGACTTCGGCAAGGAGATCATACCGGACAACTTCAATACAAAGAAGACCTACGCGTACATATACGAGGGCTACTGGCAGGATATAGGCACTATAAAGAATTTTTATGAGGCGAGCCTCTTATTCACGGATATATTGCCGCCGTTCAATATATACGACGAGGAGTGGCAGGTCTTTACCAGGCCGAGGTACCTTCCTCCGGCAAAGGTCAGAGAGAGCGAGATAAACGATTCGGTGATATCGGACGGGGCCATAATAGACGGCGCGAAGATACACCATTCAATAGTGGGCCTAAGGAGCAGGATAGGCTCAGGATCGACAATAGACGATGCTATAGTGATGGGCAACGATTATTATGAGACGCTGGAGCAGATGAAGGGAAACGAGATCATAAAGATACCGAATGTGGGGATAGGAAGAGGTTGTGTTGTGAAGAAGGCTATTATTGACAAGAATGTCAGAATAGGCGATAATGTCAAGATAGTGAACAAGGACGGCCGCGCCGAATTAAAAGGCGAGAATTTTAATATAAAAGACGGTATCGTTGTCATAGAGAAGAACGCAGTTTTGAAGTCAAATACTGTTATATGATCACGTTAATGGGTAACCAGAAACCAGTGGCCAGAAACCAGAAAAAAGATCTCTTTTTTATAGATCTGGTTACTGGTTTCCGGTTACTGGTTACCTGAGAAGAGGAGGCCGAAAACATGGATTTTAAGACACCGGAAGATATCCTCAACGAGGGTAGAAAGAGGTTTAACAATTTAGCAGGGTTTGCGCCTCTTGCGATAATGGGGATCGTTCTGCTTGTCGGCGCGCTCGGGTCTATATATTCGATAGGGCCGGACGAAGTCGGGGTTATACAGCGATTCGGCAAGTTCGCCAGGCTCAGCCAGCCGGGGTTGCATATAAAGATGCCGTTCGGGATAGAGAAGCTTACACCCGTGAAGGTGGAGAGGATCTGGAAAGAGGAGTTCGGGCTAAGGACCCTGCAGCCGGGCATAAAGACCAGATACTCGCAGCGCGAGTACCTGGAAGAATCCTTGATGCTTACGGGCGCCCTTAACATACTCGATGTCCAGTGGATAGTGCAGTTCAGGGTCAAAGATCCCGTAAAGCTTCTTTTTGAAACGAGAGAACCGCTGGAGAATGTGCGGGATATGGCTGAGGTCGTGATGCGCAGGCTTGTAGGGGATTACCGCGTCGATGAGGTCCTTACGACAAAGAGAGAAGAGATCGACGACCTGGCCCACCAGCAGATGCAGGAGATACTAGACGCGTATGGGACCGGTGTGAAGATAGTCACCGTGCGCCTACTGGATGTAAACCCGCCGGATCCCGTAAAACCCGCCTTTAATGAGGTAAACGAGGCGAAGCAGGAGAAAGAGCGCGTTATCAACCAGGCATGGGAGGCTTACAACAAGGTCATACCAATGGCAAAAGGCGAGGCGGAGCAGACGATACGCCGCGCGGAAGGATACAATCTCGATAAGATAAACAGGGCGCAGGGTGAAGCCGAGAGGTTCCTTTTAACTTACCAAGAGTACAAGAAGGCGCCCGCCATAACTAAAGAGAGGATGTACCTCGAGACAATGATGGATGTAATACCGAAAGCGAAGGATAAGTATGTGATAGATCCTAATCAATCCTCCATACTTCCTCTATTGAACATAGGCAGAAAAGGAGGGTTGGAATAATGAGAATCTTATCCGGAATAATAATAGGTGTTGTAGCTGTCGTCATGCTCGCTTTTATATCGGGCTTGGTATATAGAGTGGATGAGACACAGCAGGTGGTCATAACTCAATTCGGCAGGCCCGTTGGGAATGCCGTAACTCAACCGGGTCTCCACTTCAAGACCCCTCTTATACAGGTTGCAAACTACTTCGACAAGAGGCTGTTGCAGTGGGACGGGGATCCAAACCAGATACCGACCAAGGATAAGAAATATATATGGGTAGACGTGACGGCGCGCTGGAAGATAAGCGACCCGCTTAAATTCCTGCAATCGGTCAACAATGAGATAAGCGCGCAGGCGAGGTTGGACGATATAATAAACTCCGCGACGCGCGATGTGATTACAGGCCATATACTGATAGAGGCCATAAGGAGCACAAATCGTATCTTTGAGGGCGAAGAGAGCGACGATGTGGATGTTATCGCCAGTGAAGAGGCCATAGAGCGGATAGGGGTCGGCAGGAAGGCCCTGGAAGGGGTGGTACTCACAAGAGCAAAGAAGATTACCCCGCAGTACGGCATAGATATTGTAGACGTCAGGATAAAGAGGATAAATTATATAGAGAATGTCAGGAAGAAGGTCTATGAGCGCATGATAGCCGAGCGTAAGCGCGCGGCCGAAAGGTATAGGTCCGAGGGGCAGGGCAAGCGCGCTGAGATAGATGGTCAGAGAGAGAAGGAGCTGAAGGTCATACAGTCCGAGGCCTATAAGACAGCTCAAGGGATACAGGGAAGGGCCGACGCGGAGGCTATAAATATATACGCCGAGGCTTATAATAAGGACCCTGATTTCTACACATTCCTAAAGACTCTCGAGACCTATAAAGAGACCATAGATGAGAATACAACGATGATGCTTTCAACCGACAGCGACTACTACAAATACCTAAAGAAACTGGAGTAACAGCTATCAGCCTTCAGCTCTCAGCTTACAGCTAAAGAATATTTTGCTGATAGCTGATAGCTGAAAGCTGTAAGCTGAAAGAGATAGTAAATGAGAATTATCCTTGCATCAGGCGAGGTCTCGCCGTTTGCAAAGACGGGAGGCCTCGGAGACGTAGCCGAAATACTGCCGCAGTCACTCAATAAGTTAGGGCATGAGTGCTCCGTCATCATGCCGCTTTACAGGCTGGTGCGCAAGAACGGCTACTCTCCAAAGATAGTAAAGAGCGCTATCCCCGTAAAGATAGGCGGCAAAGATCACGCCTTCGACTTATCCCTTATAAATTTCAAAGGCACGAATTTCTATTTTGTAGGAAATGATGATCTATACGACAGAGAGAATCTTTACGGCACCCCGCAGGGCGACTATGATGATAATTTGGCCCGCTACGTCCTATTTTCCAGGGCCGTTCTGGAATCCGCAAAATATATAGGTAAGCCGGATATAATACACTGTAATGACTGGCATACAGGGCTCGTCCCATTCTATCTTAAGACCCTCTATAAAGACGACCCAAATTTAGAAGGGGCAAAGGTATTATACTCGATACATAATATCGCTTATCAGGGCCTCTTCCCCAAAGAGATGCTTCCTGCCGCGGATATACCAAAGAGCCACTTCACCTCTAAAGGGCTGGAATTTTACGATAAGATCAGTTTTATGAAATCCGGCATAGTCTATTCAGACGCCATAAGCACAGT
>JBDRDE010000149.1:0-4095 GCA_043821065.1 Candidatus Omnitrophota bacterium | reverse complement strand
CCTCTTCTATCTTTTTATCGGCAGCCTCTTTTGTGCGAGTACCTTGGGCTTCAAACGTAAAGAACGTATTCCTGGTCTCAATGTCCTCCACCATTGCCAAAGACTCCTCTGTGGCCACCAGCAGAGCGCTCTTGGCCATGTGAAGGATGATCGACGAGGTCGACCAATCTGACGGGCTCTCCAGGGCCCGTTTTACCGCAAGCTGCTTGTGGGCCGCGCTGGCCATTACTAATTGCAGGGTGTACCTTCCGTCAGGAAGCCTTATGCCGCCCCTGTCCAGTATTGCCTTTGTCCCCTGTGTGGTAGACTCCGCCGGGACGTTTGTATACTTATCAAAAAGGACGATCAGTTCATCCACAAAATGCTGCATATCCCTGAAGTGGTACTTCGGGTTGTCGGTATAGTTGAGTAACTGCTCCTCCGTGGAGCAGAGGATGGCGGTTACCTGTTCATCCACATCATATATAGAATTGTCGCCCATGAACTTTAAAAAGAACGGGTGAAACCCGTTGCGTATCTTGCCTGTAACAGGGTCAACTATGCGCACAAGGTGGCCGGCGTTCTGCACTCGGATGATAAAGGAGATAAGGGAGGGGTGGTCGTCCCTCATCATACCCATGCTCGAGAATTGCTGAGATATCTTTGAGAATGGGGGAATTCTCTCGAGGCCATACTTGGCCAGGTCAGTACCGTCGGCCAATAATGCCCTCTTCAGTTCGCCGCTCTTGTAGAACTCGATCATGATCTTATCTACCTTGTCCTTAAGCTCCCTTTCGACCCTCCTATAGACCTCATTGAAGGCATCGTGCGAATTGGTGCCTATGCCGTGCAGCTGCCAGAGCTGGGCGCACTCCGCCACGCAGAAGTACTTCAAAAGAAGGCTGCGGAACTGAGCGGCCGAAGAGAACCAATCAAGTTCAGTTCTTCCCGGAGGAGCGATGAAAAATCCCGGCTTTACGTCGCCTTTCATCAGGTTCTCTATCATCATGTACATCTGCTCCGATTCGTAGGATGATATCTCAATGATCTTATTAGCCTCCTCTTCGCTGAATCCCATCTCCTTTAAGTAATTCTCAAAGTAATAGTTATCAAGTGTGCATATCCTCAAGATCTTCTCTATGTCTATCGACTTTCCGTATATATTAGAAAGCATGTCGGATAGACCCAGGAGCTTGCGGAGGGCTTCTGTGGTCCCTCCGGTGGCAAGGCCGAATGTATACTTAAACTGCGCCGATGCCATTATATGGGTAAGGATGTCCCCGCTTAAGTATGTCATCGCGTCATCGTCAGCCACCATCACCCTCTTCTGGCCGGGCATACCAGCGATGATCTCTATCTCCTCTTCTCCAAATACCCTCTTGGGGTCTCTCGGGGCAAGCAGCGGCCCGACACTGTGCCCGCTATATCTACGGGGACGAGCAGGTAAGATCTCCTTTACATCCGGGTGTACATCGCTTGTGTGGGAAATGATACTGGGCCATCTCTTTCGCTTTGGGGTAGCGGGAACCGGTGTTCTGACAGGCTCCGTATCGGCCTTGGGTAAGCGGCCTGCTAACGCGCTCTTCTTAATACCTTTGCTCTGGATCATGGTAAAAAAGTCTTTGTCTTCTTCTTCGGAACGCATATGGTCCCGCATAAAATCAAAGATCTTTGTTCCGCCAATGCCTCGGAAAAACTCTTCTTCAAGGACGACTCTCTCGAGATCGAATCCGATCTCTTCGCCCACATCTAAAACAGTTCTGAAATCTACGCCCGACGTTATATCCACTCTTCCGGGATAATCGTACATATCATTATGCGCCTCGCTCTTTCCCATAATACTAACCGCCACTTCATCCTCGACAATATCGTATGGTGTATAAAAACCGTAATCAAATGTCATGACGTAGCCCTTGCTGAGCGCGGCATGCAAGGCCTTCTGCCATTTGATGGCATTAAGGTTAACGGCCAATTCATTTTCGGTAAGCCTCTGCCTGATCGAGTCCGCATCTCCGGTGGTTTGCGCCCTTAAACCTATAAACCTGTCTACATATTCCGTTATCTCGTCGCTAGATACCTCGTCCCATACCTCGCGGAGATTCCCATTTTCATCGGTCGTTACATAGGCCTCCCTTAACTGACCATCTATAAACTTGACTCTGTGCACGGGGAGGGCGTCGGGCAGTTCATTTGAGATAAAAACTCCTTCTATGCCACTCAGCGGCATATCAAGCGCAGAACCCCGGATCCATTTTACCCGCCAGCCCTTATCCGACAAAAGCCGCCTCTGTTTTTCTATCAAGCTCGGACTGCTCTCTAATATGATGTACTCTAACGCGTCAGATAGTTCCGTCCCGCTCAGTTCTTCCAGGATATCATGCGCCATAACGCCATTGCCCGCACCCATCTCGACCACCTGAAAACGGGCAGGCCTGCCCATATGTTCCCACATCTCAAAGATCTGTTTCGCGAGAGCTTTGCCAAAATGTGGCGTGAATAACTCGGGGTGTGTCGCAAAATCGTCCGCTGGTCCGGGCCCGATCTTCGCCCTGCGCGTATAATATCCCTCTTCGGAATAAAGGCTTATATCCATAAACTCGGCGAATGTTATCCTTCCTTTTTCTTCTATTTCTTCTCTTAATCTGCGGGCAACCGGCGAACGAGCCTTTATAATAGCTTTTTCGAGTGGATCGATTATATGTTTTGAAATGAAATACTGAAGCACATCGGCGGTACCCTGTATGCGCGCCCTTATCTCTCTATGGACAAAACCGAATGTACGGTACCAGATCCTTCCGAAACTGCTTGAGGGAGCGCGGACAGGGTCATTCAACCAATGGGCAAGCTCATGAGCAATAACCCTTTTATCGGTGATATACGCGGGGTGTATGATAATAGTATTTCCGTCGGTCCTCGCCCTTTCATACCAGGCGAGCTCACCTTCCTCTGCTACGCGGGCTATCCCTTCCGGCGCATCTGGCGCGATCTCACGCACCGTTTCTTCAAGGATCTCTTCCTCTTTTTCTATACCCTCCAGACTTATATAGGTAATTTTGTACACAATGGTCGCCATAACCTCGATAGCGGCCCATGCCGAGAAGATAAGGGCCAGACCGGCAAGCGGCACCATGCTGGGATCGATAACCATGCCGCCCATAAGCCAATAAAGCCCCGTAAAGAGCCCCGAGATACCCGCCAGGACCACGAGCAGGCTCGGGGAGTGGCGGCTATTGTACATCCTGTGAACCTTTAGCGGCTCTTCGGGTGTTGTCAGCCAATAATAACCTCTGTCGCGGCCTATATATATATCATCCATCCTCGCTTCGAGAATGCCATCAGCGTCCCTCCTGAATTCTGTCAGTAGATCATCTCCCATTTCAAGCAGGCCGGATATGGGGGATATTGTAAAGACATCCTTCGAAGCTGATACGCTGCTCCTTATCTCCTTAACGCTCCCATCCTCATTATAACTAAAGTACATTTGTTCTACGTCAAATCCAAGGATATTGGCTATCGTCTCCCAGGAATTCACATTATAGTTGTAGAATACGGCGCCATCCCCGAAATCGAACATCAGCATGTCCCTGGGCAGGCGCTCTATAATAAATTTCTGTATCACGTGGTTGAGGAGCTCGCTTAATAGCAGGTTGTGCGCGGCGCTGCCTCCGGCAAAGCCCTCCCTTTTTACAATTATATCTATTTTGTCACTCGCCTCCCTGAACAACGTGGCAAAGGGTTCTGTCTCGGGCGCGATATTTTTTGCGATACGGACTATGCTGCCCGGCTTTGTAACTATAAGCTCCTCTGGAGAATCATAAGCATGCAATAGGTCATTTGGAGTAGGCATATATTCAGGAATGCCCATACCGGAGGCGCCGATATCTGGGTGAGTATGCCAGACACCGTCCGCGTCGGAATATCTCCCGGCCGATACTGAGTTCTTTGCTCCCAGCTTCTTTCCAAGGTGCCATTTCCCTTGGTCATCCTCGTAATAATAGCCGCCGAACTCTATTTCGGCGCCTTTGCTTATTCCGCCCAGGAATACAAGCATCTCCTCCTCGCTATCAAAGATCATTTTTTCATCCATGGCCCTTGTGAATACAGAATGTACACGCG
>JBDRDE010000148.1:0-4947 GCA_043821065.1 Candidatus Omnitrophota bacterium | reverse complement strand
ATCTTATCGATCCTTGTGTCGAGCATATCTACCACAGGAAAATAATTATCGACCAGCGAATCGACCACCTGGTAGAGAAGGTTGCCTGAATTGCCCGCCATAACGCTGGTATTCCTCTCGGCCCTCTCCCACGCCGTCTTGAGTGAGGGAATAGGATCCATGTGTACTGTCAAGAGGAAGTTCTTACCAACGCATATATTGAGCTCCAGCGTCTTCACCTTAAATGTCTCCCTGTTGTACCCCGCCGCGTGCAGGATGAGAAAGAGGTAGCTGGGACATTGGTCTATCTTCGGCCGGCCGTTCGTATTGACGCAGTCTTCGACCGTCAGCGGATGGAGGCTAAACGTCTCCTTTAAAAAAGAGAGTTCGTCTTTTGTGGGGTTCTCAAGCTCCACCCATACGAGATTATCTTCCTTCTTCAGGATATCCTTTACGTCCTTCTGGTCCACGGATGTCACTATCTCTTGCTTATCTTTACAGAACATCAGCTTCATCATTGCAGCCTCCTTGTAAAAAAGCAGGTGCGGTTCTCGGTGTTCGGTTAGCGGTGTGCGTACTGCACGCAAACCGCTAACCGTAGTATTCGCCTCTATATTGTCATGTTTACTTTTTTTGCATTGAGTATCTTTTCCGTTTCGGCCATAACTTCATCTTCGGTGACCGCGGCTATACATAAAAAACCCTTCACGCAGTTATGGGCAGAGCACTCGCCACAGCCCGCGTCTTTATGCAATACCCTGTCCCTGGCACCGGTAGGCCCCCATCTTTTAGGGCCTAGGCCGGCGTTCTTTCTGCCGAATATGGCGATCACAGGCGTCCCTACCGCGCACGCCACATGGACCGGGCCTGAATCATTAGAGATAAAGAGGCTGCACCTCTTAAGCACTGCGGCGAGCTCCTGTATCGTCGTCTTTCCTGAAAGGTCTATCGCTTTTCGCTTCATGGCAACCTTCGCCTTTTCGGCGTCTACCATTCCATCCCGGCCGCTTAAAATAACTATCTTCACATTGCGCTCGCCTATGAGCCTGTCGGCGATATTGGCAAACCTCTCCGCGGGCCACTTCTTCGAAGGGCAGCTCGAGGAAGGATGTATTGCCACAACTACATCGCCCGCCTCCACGCCCAGGCCAGATAGCGTAGAGTCGACTTTCCTTTGTACATCTCTTTTCACGGGCATATATAACGCCCTGCTTCTAGGGGCGAGCCCTATAGCCCTTACGATATCTAAAGTGTGATCGATCTCGTGTCTATCTCCAAATTCTTTTTTGTGCGCAACCTTGTGGGTCAGAAGGAACCCGAGCCTTCTATTGAATCCAACCCTCTTCGGTATCCCGGCCAAAAACGCTATCATGTGCGCCCTATTTGTCGGATGGAGTATGATGGCGGTGTCGAACCGCTTCTTTCTTAAGTTCATGGCAAAACTAAATGTGCCCAAAAAGCTCTTACCAGTCCCGTATTTATCGTATACTATCACTTCGTTTATATAGGGATTCCCTTCGACGCACTCTTTCGTATAGGGCCTGACCATGGCCGCTATATGGCTGTCGGGATATCCCTCTCTTACGGCCCTGAAGACAGGAGTAGAGAGTATTAGATCCCCCAATCTATCTGTTCTAA
Source organism: Candidatus Omnitrophota bacterium (assembly GCA_043821065.1). Classification (GTDB taxonomy): domain Bacteria; phylum Omnitrophota; class Gorgyraeia; order JABMRJ01; family JABMRJ01; genus JAZFTF01. The sequence continues at coordinate 3,330 of JBDRDE010000148.1, read as the reverse complement.
TTATTAATATTTTCATATAGCATCTTTTAGCGTATAGCGTATAGCGTATAGAAAAACAAAAAAAGATTCTTAAAACTATACGCTAAACGCTAATCATGGGTTTTTCCTCTCAAAAGCATATCTTTAGCGGCGGCTGCCACCTCATCTACGGTTATCATATCCATGCATTCATGCCTGCGCTTGCATTGGGCCGCTTCGCACGGAGAACATTCAAGCTCTCTCCTTATGATCCTGTCGTTACTTCCGAGCGGTCCGTACTTACGCGGGTCCGTAGGCCCGAATATGGCCAGGACATCTGCCCCCGCCGCGCAACCGACATGCATAGGGGCCGAATCATTTGTGATAATGAGCCGCGCATTTTGCAGAAGATATGCCAGCTGCGGTATATTCGTCAGCCCGGCAAAGTTTAATGGCTTCGACTCCATCCGCCCTATTATATCGCTTATGAGCCCGGCGTCAGACTTATCACCTATCATGATAATAGAGAACCCCAACTCACGCGCCAGCCTGTCGGCGAGGGTGGCGAAGCCTTCCTTTTTCCAGCGTTTTATCAGGCTCTTGGCGGACGGGCTCATGACCACAAAACCCTCCCCTTTAGGCACGTCTTGCAATAATCCGTCTATATAATCCCTCTCTTCGGCGCTTACTTGTATGGAGAACGGCGCATCCTTGCCATCTATCCCCAAAAACTTCAGCTTGGAAAGGTGGAAATCCCTTTTGTGCACACACCTTCTCTGCGCCGGCTGCACGAAGCTCGTCCTGTACCTGGATCCTATAAGTATGGGAAAGAGCGTATTCTTAAGGTCTACAACCAGGTCATAGCGCTCCCTCCTCAATCTCCGGATGAGGCGCATCTTCTCGCGCATGGGTATAAGCTTATCGTAGATGACCACCCTCGATACCATAGCATGCTTCTTGAAAATATCTTTGCCGCCCGGCCCAACCATAACATCGAGCTCGGCGTCCGGAAACTCTCTGTTTAAGGCCGAGACTACCGGAGTAGTCAATACTATATCCCCTATATTCGTCAGGGTTATAAGGAGGATTCGCTTTATCTTTGTCTTATCTATTTTCATGGCTGACGCTTGATCAGCGTTTAGCGTATAGCGTTTAGCGTATAGAAAAAAGAAAGTCGTTTTCACGATACTATACGCTATCCGCTAACCGCTATCCGCTAGTCATGAGTTTTTACTCCCAATATCTCTTTCGCCTTCGCTAGAACCTCGTCGACCGTGATCGCCTTCATACATCTGTGGTCTCTGCATGTGAAGTCATAGCACGGCACTTCGCAGTCTATATCTTTCTTTATCACATAGAAATTATTCCTGTTGCCGTAAGGCCCCGTTATCGCGTCGGAAGTCGGGCCAAAGAGCGCTATCACCTTGCTCTTAACGCTCAGGGCGAGGTGCATCGGCCCGGAATCCGACGATATCATGAGATCGGCCCGTTCCATAACGGCCCCAAGGCTCTTGAGCGTCGTCTTCCCCGCCGCGCTTACAGGCTTCTTATTAGCCAAAGCCATTATATCGTGGGCAAGCTTCATATCGCTCGGGGCGCCCGTTATAAGCACCTTGGCGTTCAATTCATCTGAGAGCCTGTCGGACAGCTCGGCGAAGCTCTCTTTCGGCCACCTCTTAGGGGGCCAGTTCCCTCCGGGGTTGAGCACGATAAGAGTATCCTCCCCGGATATACCCTTTTTCTTCAGGAACTCGCCCACATCTCTTCTCTCTTGGTCTCTCACGATGAAGTCATACTCTCCGGCGTTCGCGTCGGCGCCGCAAGCCCTGGCAAGATCCAGAAAGTACTCCACTTTATGGAGGCTCCCTATCGGCTCATCGACCGCTTTAGTTAGAAGGAATCCCCTCTTCTTCGTATTATAGCCTATCCTGTTCTTGATACCGCTCAAGTACATCAGTAGCGCCCGCGTAAAAGATCTATGGAGGACGAAGGCGCCGTCGAACCTCTTTCGCCTTAGCGCCGCTATAAGCTTGAGCTTTCCGATAAGGCTCTTGTGGAGGCCGTCCTCATCGTAAATTATGACCTCGTTTACATTTGGATTGCCTTCCAGCAGGTCTTTACACCTGGGCACAACCAGACACGCTATATGGCTCGACGGGAATCGCCCTCTGATGGCCCTTATAAAAGGTGTGGTGAAGAGGACGTCGCCCAGCCAATTTACATTTACTATAAGCACCCGCTCCATCTTTAGCATCTTCGCGGCCACGGCGCCTCTATATATATCTATGATCTTGTCGGTCATATGGTCGATATTGAAATCTCTCTCGATCAGCGTGCGCCCCATCGATCCTAACTCCTTCATCAAGGCCGGGTCCGCGATCAATGCCGATACGGCTTCGGCTATCTTGCCGCTATCTTTGGACGGGACGAGAAGCCCCGTCTCTCTATCCTTGACGAGGCTGCGCACACCGCCTACGTCCGTAGCTACGACAGGCTTGCGCGAAGCCATGGCCTCGGCCAGAGATAACCCCAGGCCTTCCTGCACAGAGCTCGACACGAATATATCCATAATAGACAAGATCCTCGGGGTGTCCAGCCTCGACTCTATGATCTTTACGCTATTCTCTATTTTTAGGCCCCTGCATCTTCTGTGAAGATCTTCTTTCTCGGGTCCATCCCCCACGATCAATAGCTGCATATCTTTATACTTGGATAAGAGTTCGGCGAAAGCCTCTAAAAGATAACTATACCCTTTTACAGAAGAGAGCCTCCCTATGGCGCCTATGATCCTGCCCGGCCGCAGGCCCAGCTCCTTTTTCAGTGATTCTCTTTCCGGGGCGCTTAGTTCCACGCTGAATCTCGCCGCATCGATCCCGTTATAGACAAGCTCTGTCTTGTCGGGGGCAGCGCCCAGATCTTTTATAAGATGGTCTCTTACCGCGTCACTTATAGCTATCGCTTTATCTCCCCAGCACTTGAATATCCTTCTACCCAGGCGCATCTTGAAGAAGCCATGGCATGTCGTCACATACGCTATGCCGCGCAAACATGACACTATGGCGGAGAGGACCTGAGTGACCCTTGTATGGGCGTGTACGATCTCGATATTGCCCTTATCGACAAGCGATAGCAGTTTAGGAAGGGCCAATAATAGCTTGGGGCTCAATTCAGATTTTGTCTTTATATTTAATCTTACATGCGGGATGCCCTCCTTATCCAGCTCCCCGCACAGGTCGCCTCCTGATGAAGATACGATAACCCTGTGCCCCTTGCGCTTAAGGCGCTTGGCGAGGCCCACAACATACAGAGATATGCCCCCTATATTCATATGTGTAGTCAACAATAGTATGTTCATAGTCCTAACTCTACCTG
>JBDRDE010000147.1:0-2386 GCA_043821065.1 Candidatus Omnitrophota bacterium | reverse complement strand
CCTGTGGCCAGGTCAAACACCTCTTCGAATGAGCGCGCTACCCTGCCTTCTTCGGCGGTATCATATATCTCAACCGTCCTTACAGCGGTCCTGTCCTTGAAATTAGGGTTGCTTATGGTATACTTAGCCAGGATCGCGCCTGTCGAGCTATCGAGGATCACCGCTGATACCGGGATGTGCACGTATGCGCGGTCACCGGCAGCGTGGTCGTTCGCAAAGTAACCCAGATCGCCGTAAGTAAACTCTATGATCCTCCCGTCTCTTACCGTGCGCATAAGGCGGCCTGTATTCATATCGTATGTATTATAATCATGATATACCGCTCTATCGTCGCCTTCCCTGTACCACCACGTCTCGGTGTATGTCTCTCCGAATGCCGGATCGAACCCGTACGAACCGCTCTCGATCCTGGGCACAGATATGCTCACAATGGTATTGAAACTATCCATGGCGCGCTCAAGCGACAGCCCAGCCCCTCGGTCATAGTGGGGCTCCAGGTCATCCCGGGCGAGCGTGATGGTTATCTTGGGGAAGTTGGGATTATTCTTCTCGTAGTAGTTTATGATGAGCCTGCCTTCGATGATGCTCACATCGTACCTGCCCCTTTCAAACATGCCGGGCTTGACCTGTTTATAGTAGTCCTTGCCTAACCGCTCCTTTACCTCGTCCAAGAGCTTTTTAAATTTCTTTTTCGCGGGATCCGTGTCCATAGCGCCTTTTTCCGGCATCTTTGTATTTAAGGAGATGGAGGCCATGGGCAGAGGCTGTGTCCTATCCCAATCTAGCGTATCGACCGTTGCCGTTTTCGCGTCAGCCGTTCCCGGTTTGTCTGCCTCAGCAGTCTCTTCTGCCACGCGCTCCGCGGTAAGGAGTTCCTTATTAGCCTCGAGCAACTTATTGAACTCCTCCTCGTATGTATTCAACAATTCGTTGGCGCTTTTCTTGGCCCTATCACCGAGACCCAAGAATCGCAGCAGCTTAGCTGCCATGCCCATCCCGGTTTCCAGCTTGCTTCTCTCTTGTCGGAATATATTCCTGAAATCTGTCTTTATTACATCTATATCCGCGCATATACCTAATATAACCATCTCATCGCCGCTTGCTTTAGCTGCATTGAGTTCAGCGAACTTTCTTTCCAATTTTTCGGTCAGCTCGGTAAGTTTTTCTGTCCTTAACATCGGCCTCTCAACAGATTCGAGCGCCTCCTTATCCGCTTCGAGGACCGCTATCCTGTCGGCCACCTGCTCATACATCAGGCGAAGCGCTATATAATCCCCCATATCCCTTGCGCGGTGCTTCGAATAGTATCCGATATCCTCCATGATCGCCTTTGTCCTCTCATAATCAAGCTCCTCGCCGGCCTCGCTCCTATTAAGGAGATCATGCCACATGGCAACCGATCTTCCGATATTGCCCTCAGCGTCAGATGCAAGACCCCGCGCCCCCTCCATGCCTTTTCTGGAAATTTCGGCCAGGGTGGTCAGATCCTGTGCCTGGACCTTCTTCTCGTTTTTCAATATATCGTGCCTCAGCTCGTCCAGCTCCACCTCAAGCTTGGCCTTGTTATCCCAGAGGCGTGTTTGTATGCTGACGAGCTTCTTGAAGATCATGCTCTCGCCCATGGCGGCATCGGCCTGAGAATACTTTAAGGAAAAGCCCCTCCTTATGCGCAGGTGATTTAAGAATACATTCGCTCCCTCCGTCACCTTCGTATCGGCCACAAGGCTCATAAGGTCGAATGACGAGCGCTCTTTTGCCATGGATATGATAGCGGTAACTGCGTTGTTGAAGGCCTCTTCTGTCTCGATGTTTGAAAAATCAATGCCTGTAGTAGGCAGGACGCCTTCCGGCATGTTGAGCTCCCTGGCCGCCGTTCTCTGCACGCTTATAAGGGTGTCTCGCGCCGATACAAGCTGTATCAGGTACCAACCCGCAGCCACCTTTACATTAGGGTCATCCGTATCAGCCTTCAGAAATTTATTATACAGTTCTTCCGTTTCATGGACCACGCCTTCTGCTATAAGCAGACTAAGATAGATACCGCCGAACTCCATGGCCTCATTCAACCTCGACTGCCTCAGCCTACCCGCGATATCAAGGTAGCGCGCCATATCTTCCGGAGTCAAATTCTTATTATCCAGGTAGTCCTTTACCCTATTATTGGTAAATACCTTAATACCGGCCTCGAAGCCCTTATCGGAGTCATATGTGATGTTGAGCTTAAATGAAGGGTCCAGCCTGTCGAGGATAGCCTCGAAGCCATCGCTCCCGAGCTTAGAGATAAGCTCCGCGGTAAGCTCCGCGAACTCCTTCTCCAAATTCCCGGCCGCGTTCGGTCTCCGCGCCCCTATGCCCTCTCTTAACGATAGTCTTCTGTACTCGGCCA
>JBDRDE010000146.1:0-5336 GCA_043821065.1 Candidatus Omnitrophota bacterium | reverse complement strand
ACCTCTTTTAGATGATTCTTCTCAAGGTTCGGCATCAATGTCTTCTTTATCTCTTCTGTAACTTCTGTGCTCGTCTTCAGATAACAATATGATCCATACTCCCCTTCTATCTCCTTAAGTATGTCGGTGATAGACTTCTTCCTGTGGGCCATCATCTCCAATAGCAATAATCCGGACAGTACGCCATCTCTCTCCGGTATACAGTTCTTAAATCCTATGCCACCAGCCTCTTCTCCACCTATAAGAACGTCCTCTGTCCTCATGATGTCGCAGATATATTTAAATCCCACCGGTGTTACATGGATCTTCAGCTTATGTTTCTCGCATATCTTATGCAGAAGCTCAGTACCGCAAATAGTAGATACGACAGATCCCCTCATCTTCTTGTCCTCTACAAAATGGAGCAGGAGCAGAGCCATAATATACTGGGCATCCAGGAACTTGCCGCCAGGAACAGCAGCGCCTATCCTGTCGACATCCCCATCTGTAGCCAGGCCGATATCGTACTCCTGGCCCTTCATGCATTTCAGAAATTCGCCCAGATACTTTTCTATCGGTTCTGGGTTCACACCACCAAAGGTGATATCGCGCTCTGAGTGTATCGTCTTAACTTTACAATCAGTCTTAGACAATATATCCCCCATATAATGTCCGCCCGCGCCGAACATGGAATCTACAAGGACCTTCAGCCCGCTATTCTTAAGGAGCCCCATATCGATATAGCGCTCTACAAACTCGAGATGGTCCGGTATGACATTTTCGATCTTCAAGAGGCCCTTCTTCTTTGCTTTTTCCATGGAGATCTCCCTCACAGGGCTCTTACCCAATCTGGCCTCTATCTTGCCAATTATTCCGGGATCCGCTGAACCGCTGTAAAAGGCCTTATATTTATATCCGTTGTAGTCTGCAGGGTTGTGGCTCGCCGTAATTATCACACCACCCGTAAGATTTCTCTTCTTTATAGCGAAGCTAATAGCGGGTGTAGGGGCGGCCCTGTCCGATAACAGCACCTTTATTCCATTTCCTGCTAGAACTCTGGTGACATCCTCAGCGTAGTGTTCAGAGTTTCTCCTTGTGTCGTAACCCACGATAAGCTCCTTACCCCGAAGCTCCTCTTTATCTTTTACTCCGTTTATATAATCCGCGACCGCCTGCGTGGCGATCTTGACATTCTCTACAGTAAACTCCCTGTCTATAATAGCTCTCCATCCATCGGTACCGAATTTTATCTCTTTCGCGCTCATCTCGCTCCTCTCAGTTCGTCTATTGCCTTTTTGTAATCACTTTTTTTAAATACCGCTGTCCCCGCCACCAGTATATTCGCGCCCGCTTCTATAGCAAGCTTTGATGTCTGCGGGTCTATGCCGCCATCAACAGCTATGTCTCCCTGATAGTACCCTCTCAGCTCTTTGATCTTAGAGACGCACTCTCTCATAAATACCTGGCCGCCAAAACCCGGCTCCACGGTCATTATGAGGACCATGTCCAGATCCTCTATTATGCCCTTAAGAGAGCTCAGGGGTGTCTTCGGCTTTACCGAAGCGGCCGCCTTTATCCCATGCGACTTTATCCGCGAGACCAGCCCCTTGGGATCCTTGCACGCCTCTATGTGGAAGGTTATCACGTCGCTTCCGGCCTGCGCGAAGGCGTCCACATATTTCTCCGGCTCGCTGATCATAAGGTGCGACTCTATAGTGAGCCCGGTGACCTTACGCGCGGTCTTGACTACTAATGGGCCGATAGTTATATTAGGCACGAAGTGGCCGTCCATCACATCTACGTGCAGCCAGTCGGCCCCCGCTGATTCAACATTCTTTATCTCTTCTCCAAGCCTTGAGAAGTCGGCCGAGAGAATACTCGGTGCGATCAATATCTTCTTCATCGTCTCCCTATCTCCTTTTGGACATCACAGAGTAGACCCTGCTTATGTCTTCCAGTGTTACGACCCCCAATATCTTATCATCCTTGACCACGGGCAGCGCCTTTAGGCGCGCCTCATCCATCGTCTTCTGGATATCTGAAAGAAAACTGCCGGGATCGACCCTGGGAAACTCCCTGCGCATTATATCCTTTACCAGAATGGCGGTGCCGTGCTGGTGTATGTTTATCATAAGATCCTGCCTTGTCAGAAAACCCACGAGCCTGCCGTTATCGACTATGGGAAAATCCTCCTGGTGGCTGCGAAATATGAGCTCCAGGACCTTAGAGAGAGTGACATCGCCCGGCAGTGTCAAAAACTCCCTTGGCAGGACATCGCTCACCCTGAAATGCTTTATCGTTTCACGAACATCCACCTGTGCCTCTTCGGCGGAAGCCGCCATATAGATAAAGACCGCTATCACCATCAAAAGTATATGGCCGTGTATGATGCCAAAATACGCAAATAACAAGGCAAATACGTGGCCGATATTGACGGCGATCGAAGTGGCCTTCCTGTAATCGATCTTTCTAGCCAGTAGGGCCCTCAGCACCCTGCCTCCGTCCATAGGGAAAGCCGGCAGAAGGTTAAAGGCCGCGAGCATAAGGTTTATCCAGAACCCCTGCGCTATGGTCTGTGGCCAGGTCATAAGAGAGGGCGAGAAGAGCGTCTCTTTGCCCAGTATTAACAGAAGCGGAAAATAGAGAAGAGCAGCGAATACGATATTGAACATAGGCCCTGAGATCGCTATTAGGAATTCGTGGCTCGGTTTCTCCGGAAAAGCATTCATCGAGGCCAGGCCGCCTATAGGCAGTAGCGTGATCTCTTTTACCTCTATGCCGAATCTCCTCGCCACTACGCTGTGGGCCAGCTCGTGAAGCGTCACGCACAGAAATACGAAGAGTATAAAGAATATGCCCCTCAGCCCGTAATACAAAAAGAGGAACGGCAATATTAAAAACGTCACATGTACGTTTATATTTATACCGAAAGCCTGTAGTAATTTAAACGAGCCCTTCATCTATCTGTCTATTCCAATCTGTTTCTGTTCGTGTTTCTGTTCGTGTCTGTTCGTGTTTTTACAGTTTTAATAGGCTCTTTATCTTGCCCTGATCCTTCTTTTTGAGTGGGCCCACTATGGCGACATTCATATTGCCCTCTTTAAAAATCTTGCGCGCCAGGTCCATCACCATATCCTGCGTCACCAGGTCAATGCTGTCCATCACTTCGTCAATATTGTAATTGATGTCATTGGACATCAGTTTCTCACCGACCCAGAGCATCCTGGTCAGCGTATCCTCTAGCGCCATCGCCAGCTGCCCTTTATAGAAATCCTTTGCCCGCTGGAACTCTCCGTCCTTGACACGCGAGGTCTTTATCTTCTTTAACTCCCTCATTATGATCTCTATAGATCTGCCCAACTTCTTATTATCGACCCCGGCGGTAACGAAGAAAGCCCCCGTGTCGCTGTAGTGTTTTATTCCCGTATAGATCTCGTACGCCAGCCCTCTGGTCTCTCTGACCTCATGGAAGAGGCGCGATGACATATTTCCCCCGAGCAGAACGTGGAGTACGCTCGAGGTATACTTGTCAGGATGGAGCCTGGATACATTGTGAAACCCTATATTCAGGTGCGTCTGTTCAGTCTGGCGCTCACAGCAGTCAAACCGCGATTTCTTCTGACGAGGAGTGAACTTTTTGAACGCCCGCTTCGAGCCATTGCCGCGCATGGGAAAGCGCTTCTTCACCTCTTCAACGAAGGCCTCCTTGTCCAATTGTCCGCATGCGCATATGACTACATTCTCAGGTGTATAGTGCCGCTTCCTGTAATCCAGAAGCTCTCTCTTGCCGAGCGCGCCCAGAGACTTCTCATCACCTATCAGAGGCATCCCCAGGGGGTGATCGGGCCATAAGAGCTCGCAGAGGACCTGATGGACATGCTGATCGGGACGGTCTCTATACATCTTGATCTCTTCAAATATAACACCCCGCTCTTTGTCGAGGTCCGATCTGTCGACCTTCGGGTGGATCACCATATCGCTCAAGACATCCAGGCCTAGTGTAACAAACTTCTTCGGCACCTTTACAAGATAGCAGGTCGCCTCTTCATCGGTAAACCCGTTGAGCGAACCCCCTATGCCTTCTATCGACTCTTTTATATCTCTCGTAGTCCTGGTCTTGGTGCCTTTGAAGACCATATGCTCTAAAAAGTGGCTTATCCCAGAGTTGGCCTTGCTTTCATACCTGCCGCCGATCCCTATCCAGACGCCCAGCGCTACCGATTCCATATAAGGCATATCGAGCATCATGATCCTAAGCCCGTTGTCCAAAACTGTCTTGTGATACATTGAAGCCTCACTTTCCTTTTCGGCGAAAACCCCGGAGCTTGACTTCGGGGCTCAATCCTCCGCCATCCGGCTCTTTTTCGCATCCATATAGTTCTGCAGTATCAGCTGCGCGGCCAGCATATCGTTGAGCCTCTTCCGTTTCTTACGGCTCAGATCGCCCCTTATCATCTCTCTCTCCGCGTGTAGCGTGGAGAGCCTTTCATCCCACATCTTTACAGGCATAGAAAACTTATTCTTAAGGGATTCCGCGAAGAGAATAGCATCTTGGGCCCTTTCGCCTTTGGTCCCATCCATGTTAAGAGGCAGGCCTATCACGATCTCTGAGACATCCCTCTCTTTTATAATATTCTCGAGCGCATGCTCATCGCCGCGCTCAATAGTCTCGAGCCCTTGAGCGGTAATCCCCAGGGCGTCGCTTATGGCAAGCCCTATCCTCTTACTGCCAACGTCTAGCGCTAGCGTCCTCATATAGACTCCTCTAAATTGCATAGCGTATACACGCTAACGTCCTCATATCCTCTATATCTCCTTAACTGCCTTGGCGATAGGCCTGACAAAACTCGACACCTTAACTGCCAGGTCTCTCTTCTTTAAGTTCTTCTCTATCACTTTTATTATGGCGCTTCCCACAATAACTCCATCCGCGATCCTCGCTATGGTCTTTGCCTGCGAGGGTGTAGAGACACCGAAGCCGACACATATGGGCTTATTTGTGGCCTTCTTTATCCGCTTAACATTAGACGCTACCTCAGGAGAGAGCTTTTTGCGGGCCCCTGTTACACCCGTAAGCGAGACATAATAGACAAATCCCCTGGAAGCCCTACCCACAAGTTTTATCCTCTCTTGTGAGCTCGTCGGAGACAAGAGAAAGATGGTGCTGAAATCATGCCTCCTTGAGTGCGCAATAAGCTCTTCTGCTTCCTCCGGCGGGAGATCAGGTATGATCACGCCATCTACGCCGGAACCCTTAGCGGAAGAGACGAAGGCCTTGAGGCCGTATCTATAGACAGGATTATAATATGTCATAAGAGCTATGGGCAGATCCGCCTTCTTCCTGATCCTCTTTACAA
>JBDRDE010000145.1:0-9820 GCA_043821065.1 Candidatus Omnitrophota bacterium | reverse complement strand
GCGCCTCCAAGATTATATCCTTTTTTAGGATAATGCGCGATTTTAGTTACAGCGACCCTGCTCAATCTGAAAGATTGAGCAGGACTAGTCCTGTGGAAATCCTTCGGATTTCTACAGGGGAAAAAGGCCGTTCCTTTTTCGAGCGACAAGCGGAAGTGGGCCCCCGGCAGCGCTTAATAGGAGGCAGAGGCTCCATGGCGGCGCGCATATAGAGGCTATTATGCTTGCAATAGTCATCTAATTTATATATAATAAGAACAAATAAGAGGTGAGGTAACATGGCTTTGGTGATAAGTTTTGTCATCTTGTGGGTGCTGGTGGTTATACTTATAATGAGCCTGATGAACGACAGGCGTCTAAATAAGGCAAAGCCCAATGACGGAAAGATGACAGGATACTGGACCGGTGCGGAGCGCCGCGCAAGCGTCAGGGTAAAGACCGCGCTGCAGGCGGCGTATGCCGTTGATAAGGCCTCTAACCATGAAAACGAGACCGTAAGTAAGAATATAAGCTTGGGCGGCATATTGATGCTGCTTTACGAAAAGCTTCACCCAGCTACTCTGCTAGCGCTCGATATATTCATTCCCGGCAGCAAAAGCCCGATAATGGCAAAGGGCGAGGTCGTATGGATAAAAGAGCTCTCTGGCCTGGATGAGATCGGCAGGCGGATGTTCGACGCCGGTATAAAATTCGTCTCTATGGCCCCCGCCGATAAGGAGAAGCTGGACAGAGAGATCAAGAACCTCGCAAAGACCCGACATGGGTAAGATCGGCATCCCTGAACGCATAAAGATAGTCGCGGGCTTCATCTTTAACGATTTAGCCGTATTTGACAGAACGATCGCGTCTATATCTAAAAAGCTCGGGCCGGTAGACCATAAAAGCGAAATATTCGATTTCGATTATACGGATTATTACGAAGAGGAGATGGGTAAAGGCTTAAAAAGAAGCTTTGTAAGTTTTGAAAGGCTCAGGCGTCCTGACCGGGTCTGGGAGTTAAAGAATTTCACCAATAAAATAGAGACCGGGTCTTCGCATTCCGGAAGGCGAAGGATAAATATAGACCCGGGCTATCTGACTTTGAGCAAACTGGTCTTATTGACCACAAAAGATTACGCGCACCGGATCTACCTAGGAGGCGGCATCTACTCCGAGATCACACTGTTCTACAAAGACGGTTCTTACAGGCCATGGGAATGGACCTATCCGGACTACGCCACGCAAGATTATATATCTTTTTTCAAAAGCGTCAGAGAGTCATATTCGAACCAGGCAAAGGCTAAATAACGATGAAGCTGAAGAGCGTGATTGTTATCATCCTATCGAGCGTGTTGATATCCGCCGTCATCCTACTTACGATCTTCGGCCTCTCTCTCTTTATGGGGTGGAAGGAGAGAGAATCGTCAATACTTCACAAAGAATCCCTCTCACTGCTTAACGCGAGACGCTATAGCCGCTATCTGGACATCCAGGATATGCAGCCTAAATTCGAGAAGAGGGGGCTTTACAAGGGCGAGTGCGCCCTGGAAGGCTCTATCAGGAATAACGGCTACAGGACCATCACCTCTATTGAGCTCTCTGTCCAATTCTTAAATAGCTCAGGGGATATTATACATATCGAGAAGGTGCAACCTCTAAAAACCTCTATCATGCCCAAAAGGACCACGATTGCCGCGCTCTCGCTCTTTACGAGCGGGAAAGAGGTACCGATGCTACCAGGCGAATCGATAAGGTTCAAGCATATCTTAAGCGAGCAGAAGGATAAGGACCTCATAAGCCCCATAAAAAACAATAGGTACGGCACAAACCCCAACGAGTGGTCGGGAAAACTGTCTCAGACATTAACGCGCATTAAATTTTAAATGCTATGAAGAAACTCTATTTAATTCTTATCACTGTTATATGCATATCAGCCATATTGTTCGTGGCAACATTCTTTTACATAGACACCCACAGGCGCGGGTCGTTCATCTATAATATATACGAAAACGACTTACCGGTCTCCAGCGCTAGAGTGGACAAGTATAACACTGAGGACCAGATCGTCTACAAGTCGGTCACAGAGACGCCGTTGCGTTCTATAACAGGCAAGTATAAGCGCAAACTATCAATAGACAAGAACGGCTTGAGGGTTCACGGCTATAACAAAAAATACTTCAGCGGCAAGGTCAATATGAATGTCTATATCAAGCCGGTCGATTCGACCATCAACTTTCTGGCAGTGGGCCACTCTAACTTTTGCTACGCTGAGAGGCTGCCTGTCGATAAAGAGTTCGCCGTCTTTGAGCGAGAAGCGATCGTCTCATACTTCAACCTCATGGATAAATACGACTTTAAAGATGACCGCGCCCAGACACTGCCCATACTCACACACTCATACGCGTTTCTCCCACCTCAAAAAAATACACTCGAGATAAGGCTTGAAGGAGAAGAAGTTGTAAAGGTAAATAATAAGAAGATGAGAACGCTATTCTTCAGGATAAAGTTACCCGACAAAAGAGAAGCCCTGATGTGGGCCAACTGGTGGAACCATGTGCCCCTGATAATAGAGATACCTAAAGATAAATATAAAGCGGTGCTCTCCAACACTCCACTGCCACTCAGCGTAAAGAAATACAAGGCCGCAAACGACCTTTATTTAGTTAAGGAGATAACATTCAAGAACAAAGACGTCACCCTCTCCGGCACATTATCCCTCCCCAATGGGGAAGGCCCTTTTCCAGCCATCATCCTAGTATGGGGGGCGGGCCCTCAAGATAGGGAAGGACTAGGGCTATTCTCAGATATCGCTGACGGCCTCACTCAAAACGGCGTAGCAGTCCTAAGGTTCGACAAAAGGGGTGTAGGCGACAGCGGCGGAAACTTCTCTAAATACACAAGCAAAGAGATAACTGAAGATATATCAAAAGCGATAGATTTCATAGCCGATCAGCCTATGATAGACAAAGAGAAGATAGCCATACTGGGTCACTCGGAAGGAGGGCGCCACGCGGCCACCCTCGCCGCCTCGAACCCTAACATATCGGCCTGTATAATAATGGCCGGAATTGACATAGTCGATCTGCCGGATACCGATTTAGAGATGATGTGGCGCTTTAACGACTTCGCCAAGGAGTGGGATAAAGATTACATAAAAGATATAGCCAAATCTGCAAATGACACCGCAGATATATTAAAGAGCGGGCAGGACTGGGCGATATTACTCCACAAAAGGGTCTATCTGAAAAAGAGACGGCTCGATGGTGAGGGTGACTCTCTGAGCATAGCGAGAAAGATCAAGATGCCTTTGCTCATACTGGGGGCTAAAAAAGACACCGTAATACCTCACGAACACATAAAGTCATTGGAAGAGGCCCTTAAAGAGAGTGGGAATAAGGATTACGAGATATTGTATTTCAGTAAATTGAATCATTTTTTCGGAGAGATGGTCATAGACGGCGCCACCAAGACCCGCTTGGCATTGGACAAAGAGGTCCTTCCCGCAATATTAAAGTGGCTGGACAAAAAAATGATATCTCCTCCTGAACCGGAACCTGTACACGAGGCAGCATCACAGCAGCTCCAACAAACGGAAACCATCGCTGAAACATCCGGAGATGTCGCAGCCGAGGATATAGCGGTGAACGAAGACCTTAATGGCAAAAACCTTCCACAAGAGACCAGAACAGGCGGAGAAGAAGGAGGATCGTGATCATATGAAAAAATTATTTGCGGTTTTATTTATAACTCTACTGCTTAACAGCTCAGCTCCCATATCCTCTGCGCAGGAGGCAGAGGCAGAGGAGGACTTCTCGGCAAGTGATAAATTTACACGAAGCGTGGTGAATATAGCGACATTCTATCTAGAGGTACCCAAGACCGTGTATGAGACCACAAGAGACGAGAATATAGTTACAGGTCTCTTATACGGGATCCCTATGGGCTTCGCAAAAGGTGCCATCAGGCTGGTCTCAGGAGTCATTGAATTTGGCACATTTCCTCTTGAGCCGTTCGAGCCGATTCTTGAACCGGAATTTCTCCTACTTGAGAGATAATAGACCCGATGAATTGCTCTCGTCGTAGGCGCTTATGCGCCACTCAATACAGAGTTGTGTCCTCTCGGCGCGAATTTTTACAAAGCGGCCTCGCCTTTATGCTCGGGGCAGGGCTCTCGCCTAAAAACGCCTTCGCCAAAAACGCTGCTCCGGACCCGCACGAAGCTATGTTTTATAAAAATCTGGACGAAGAGACGGTAAGGTGCGAACTCTGCCCGCACCAGTGTGTCCTTGGAGAGGGCGATAGGGGCTTCTGCAGGGTAAGGGAATGTATAAATGGAAAGCTCTATTCGCTGGTATATGAGCTGCCATGTTCTATACACGTCGATCCCATAGAGAAGAAACCGATGTTCCACATGCTTCCGGCTTCAAAATCGTTCAGCTTGGCTACTGCCGGATGTAATTCAAGGTGCAGGTATTGCCAGAATTGGCAGATATCTCAATCAAAACCGGAAGAGACCGAGAATATAAAATTCACTAAAGAACAGGCTGTATCAGGTGCGCTGGAAGCGGGCTGCAAGTCCATAGCCTACACCTATTCCGAGCCGAACGTATTCTATGAATACGGATTGGACACGGCAAGGCTGGCGAGGTCTAAAGGAATAAAGAACATATGGGTAACCGGCGGGTTGATAAACCCGGACCCGCTCAGGAAACTGGCCGGATGTGTCGAGGCCGCAAATATAGACTTCAAGGCCTACGACGACAATTTTCTTAGAGAGAGGTGCGCCCAGAACCTGAAGACGATAACAGATACCATAAAGATATCAAAAGGCTGTGGGATGTGGATAGAGATCACCAATCTCATAGTCCCGACCTTAAATGACGACTTGTCAAAGATACGGAAGATGGCTGTCTGGATCAGGGAGAACGTTGGAAAAGACGTGCCGCTCCATTTCTCGCGATTCTGGCCCATGTATAAGCTAAAGAACCTGCCTCCGACACCCGTGGCGACACTCGAGAAGGCTAGAGAGACGGCACTAGAAGCGGGGCTGGAATATGTGTATATAGGGAACCTGCCCGGACACGAGGGAAATAACACATACTGCCCTTCCTGCAAAAGCCTGGTCATCGGAAGAAACGGCTACCTTATAACAGAGATAAATATGTCTGGCCCAAAATGCGGATCCTGCGGACACGAGATACCGGGAATATGGACCTAAAAAGGCCTGTGGCCTTCGCAGTGTTGACGATGGGAGCAACCTCTATCGCCGCGCAGATAGTCCTCTTGCGCGAACTCATAATCGTCTTCTATGGCAATGAAATATCGGTCGGCATACTCCTGGCAGGCTGGCTCTTGCTGAGTGCCGCCGGCAGCCTGATCTCGGCAAAGCTGATCGATAAGATCAAGAGCCACCTCACCGTCTTCTGCGCCTGCCAGTTGCTCTTAAGCGCCGCCCTCCCGTTCCTGGTCATTCTAGTCAGGCATATAAGGGCTATATTTGGATTCCTGCCAGGCGAGATAATCCCTCTCGGAGCACTCGCTTTTATGGGTCCGGCAATCCTAGCCCCGGCCTGCGTTACACTCGGCTTTATGTTCGCTCTAAGCTGCCGGGTGCTTCCCGCACAAGACCCCGCTCTCAAAATAGGCCGTGTCTATATATTGGAATCCGTAGGCGCTGCCTTCGGCGGATTGCTCACTAGTCTTTTATTGGTAAAACACTTCAATTCCATAGAGATACTGACCGGCCTGGCGGCCTTAAACATGATCTCCTGCGCGATCTTAACAAGCGTGCCTCGAGACGAGAAAGCTATGCCTTACATAAAGACCCTATCTTATATTTTCTTGATAGCGATAACTGCATCCATCGTTTTCGGCGGATTTAAAAATATAGATAAGAGAAGCCTCGAAACACAGTGGCGCCCCCTCAATCTGCTCGTGTCGAAAAACTCTATCTATGGCAATGTCTCCGTGACAAAAGATGGTTCTCAGACCTCTTTCTTCACAAACGGCCTTCATGCCTTTACTGTTCCCGATCAGCTTTCGCGCGAAGAATCGGTGCACTTTATATTCTCTCAACACAATGATCCAAAAGATTTACTTCTTATAGGGGGTGGAGCAGGAGGGCTTTTGCGGGAGATCTTCAAATACGACGTGGAAAATGTAGACTATGTGGAGCTCGACCCGCTGATCATTGAGCTCTCGCGGGAATTTTTATCCGGCCCAGAACGCCATTCCCTAGATGATCCGAGGCTTAATATTGTAAACACCGACGGACGATTCTTTATAAAGAACCGATCTTCGCTTTACGATATAATAATAATCTCAATGCCGGCCCCCTGCACTGCACAACTTAACAGGTTCTACACCGAAGAATTCTTCAGAGAGGCAAGAGCCGTGCTTAGAGGCGGAGGCGTCCTATCCATCGGTGTAACATCGAGCGAAAACTACATAAGCCCTGAACTCGGTGACTTCTTGTCCTCTATAGACAGGACTCTTAAGAACGTTTTCGAGGATGTCGCATACGTCCCAGGCGATACCGCTTATTTCATGGCAGCTGCTAAGAGGGGCCTTATTACCGTTGATCCTGGTAGGATCTCGTCAACGGTCTCATCAAGAAATATAAACACCGGGTTCATGAGTAGTGGCTACTTGCTCTCAAAATTGTCAAAAGACAGGCTCGATTATACGCACTCCGCGCTTGGGCGAAACCGCGGCGTAAGCGCGAATCGTGACTTTAGGCCCATATCTTATTACTACGATATGATACTCTGGTCAGCGCATTTTAGAAGCTGGATGCCGCGATTTATAAATCCGGCGATAATATGGTCTGCCTTTCTCGCAATATGTATTATTGTCGTGGCGGCCGGGTGGGTTCTTAGAAAAAATGATAAGGGCCGTTTCTTCTCTATGCTCACGGCGATCGGGACCACGGGTTTCAGCGAGATAACTTTTGAGCTAGTAGTGCTATTATCATTCCAGATCATCTACGGATTTCTATACTACAAACTAGGGCTGATACTCACATCTTTTATGATAGGCCTATTCCTGGGGAGTGCCTACATAACAAAAAGGCTTAAAACCATAAAAGACGCTTACGCTGCCCTACTGAAGATCCAGGTAGGTGTAGTCATATACCCGCTCTTGCTTCCGGTCATATTTTTATTTTTGGCACAGGCGAAGTCCTCCCAGGCCTCTTGGCTGGGCTCGAACCTGATATTTCCCTCGCTTCCGGTCATAGCGGGTTTTATCGGAGGGCTGCAGTTCCCTCTGGGAGGCAGGATATGCCTTGCAAACATACCGGACCCAGGGAAGGCCGGAGCTCTAGCATACGCCGTAGATCTTATAGGCGCATGCGCTGGTGCGGTTCTTGTGAGCGCTTTTCTCATGCCGGTCCTTGGAATATTCCAGACATGCGCAGCTGTGGGACTTCTTAACTTTTCAGTGCTATTGGTGCTCTTCATTAATAGGAGATGCGGCGATCGACAAGACTAAGGCTCTACCAATTATAGCGCTGATAATATTGACTTCTCTGGCGCTTCCTCTTTTCATAAACAGAAGAAGCGGCACAGAGACAGAGGGCCGTTATTTCGTAAAGAAGGCCGTAGACGGAGACACAATACTCCTGGCCAATGGTGAGCGCGTACGGTATATAGGGATAGACACCCCTGAGACCAAGCACCCGCGCAAGCCTGTTGAGCGTTTCGGCAAAGAGGCCTATGAATATAACAAAAGACTGGTGGAAGGCAAATGGGTCCGGCTCGAATTCGACATAGAGAAGCGGGACAGGTACGGGAGGCTTTTAGCGTACGTCTACCAAGATGATACGTTTGTGAATGCGCAGCTCGTTAAAGAAGGTTACGCGCGGGTCTATACATTTCCTCCTAACATAAAACACCAGGAGCTCTTCATCGGGTTGCAGCGCGAAGCGCGTGAAGATAATTTGGGATTATGGAACAGGTAGGGGAGACCTTAACTAAACAGCATCTCTCCAACCTTGACTTTAAAAAAGAAAAGTGCTATACTTAGCCTAAATTAGTATAATATTATAATAGGAGGAGAGGTAAATGAGAAAACCAGAGGAAAGAAGAAAATTTACGCGCTACAGCTTACCGGTCGATATCACCTATATCGTTGACGGCGAAAACAGCGTACATAAGAGCACTACGAAGAATATCTCCTCACTAGGCGTAAGGTTTGAGAGCGTAAAAGCGCTTAAGGAAGGGAACACCATAGAATTATCACTTGAACTCCCCAAAGCCCCGAATCCCGTGCACGCGAAAGGCAAGCTCGTCTGGGTCAGGAAGGCCACGCTTGAAGACAATTCGCCTTTTGACGTAGGTATGGAATTTTTAAGGATTGAAGAAGACAATAAGAACACCTTCCTAAGGTTCATGTGCGACCTGGCATACAAATATGGCCACAAGTAGACTACTCTGGAGTATAGGCTTAACCATGTGCCTGATCGGCTGTTTAGCCCTGGCTTCAGGATGCGCGGGAATCAACCCGCTAGACGCCCCAAAGACCATATTGAATAACCCTCTCGGGACAGAGACCATACGGATAGGGATGACCAAAGAGCAGGTAACGAGTGAGTGGGGCAAACCTGACCAGATAAACCAGCTAACGCCCGCTGATGAATGGCAGACACTCAGGGAAGAATGGGTTTATAAGGGGCGCTACACAAAGATCCCGCTTAATAAAAGCTACATGTTCAAGACCAAATATCTGATATTCGATGGGAACAATCTGACCTGTATCGGGGGTGAATCCAAGTGCAAACTCCCGGATTCAGAGAGAATCAAATCAATAGAATGAGAGGTGACCACCTTGGCTGAAGAGAATAAAGACCCGCAAACCGATCAAGAGATACAAGACGGCAAGATTTACGCGGTTATAGCGTATCTGGGCATACTCTGCTTAGTGACGCTCTTGCTCAAAAAAGATAACAAGTTCGCCAATTTTCATGGAAAGCAGGGGCTCATCCTCTTTATATGCGAAATGGGCGCGCTGATCATCAACATAATCCCGATCCTCGGCCAATTGATCTGGGCGTTGTCGGTATTGATACTCGGCATATTGTCGCTTGTGGGGATAGTGCAGGCCCTCACTGGCAATTATTGGAAGATGCCGGTTATAGGGGATATAGCGGAGAAAGTCTCGATATAGCAGTATAACTATTCCGCCTCACGAGACTGCATTAAAATTTTCAAGAAAATTTTAATGCGTTCGGCGGAATTAATTCGCACTTATGATTTACTAAAAATATTCTATTTTTCGTAAATCATGTGCTCATTAAACACTCCGACTCGTATGCCGCTTTGTAATTTTCTTCGAAAATTACAAAGCACTCGTCGGAGTTAATTCGACCATATGTTTTACGTAAAATCGAAGATTTTCCGTAAAACATGGTCTCATTAAGGAGGATTGCCGATGAAGTCATTAGTGCGTCTTTTTATCTTTATGGGTTTAGTAGCGCTTGTAGCGGGTGTCGCACAAAAATTTTTTAGCACCGCGATAATTTTCGGTGATATAAAGCCGTTATCGCATCTAGTCTTCGCCAACTCCTGCTTCCTTATAGCGCTTATCCTTAAACTGGCAAACGACTAAGATCTTTAAAACCGATATACATGGCACATAAGGCGCGGATGATCTCAAGCCTAGTGGGACGAGATTGTCCGCCTTTCTTTTTTTTTTATATGAAGATCGATAGAGAGCTCCTAAAGAAACGCCTCGATAAGGCGCGTGATCTCATGAGCCATTGCCAGCTTTGTCCGAGACGGTGCGGCGCCGAACGGGCAAAGGGTAAGACAGGGTTCTGCAAAGCGGGTGTGTCGGCTAAGAT
>JBDRDE010000144.1:0-3234 GCA_043821065.1 Candidatus Omnitrophota bacterium | reverse complement strand
ACACTATAATACTTTGATACTCAACCTGCTTTCTCCTGTTACTTTTTGCCCCGATTTGGGTTATACTTCTGCGCTTCTTCTATTTTGGCGAATATCATGCGCCCCGCTGAAGTCTGGAGCACGCTCGTGACAAGGACAGTTACAGTCTGGCCTATAAGATGCTTCGTATTATCCACAACCACCATCGTGCCGTCATCAAGATACGCTACTCCCTGATTATACTCTTTCCCCTCTTTGGTTATCCTTACCGCCAGCTCTTCACCCGGAAGCACGACCGGCTTAAGGGCGCCTGCGAGGTCGTTGAGATTGAGGACTACCACGCCCTGGATAGAAGCGATCTTGTTAAGATTGAAATCATTTGTGAGTATCTTGCCGCTTAAGACCTTAGCGAGTTTTACAAGCTTGGCGTCGACATCCTTTATATCCGGAAAGTCCTCTTCGTGTATAGTCACATCCATATGGCTGTCTTTCTGTATCTTGTGGAGTATATCGAGACCCCTCCTGCCCCTGTTGCGCTTGAGGGGGTCCTGAGAATCGGCTATCTGCTGCAGCTCTTTTAATACAAAACGCGGGACGATGAATCTGCCTTCCAGAAAGTTGGTCTGTGTTATGTCCGCTATCCTGCCATCTATAATAACCGATGTGTCCAGGATGAGGATATCCTCCTTCTTGTCCTGCCTTGAGAACTTGACATAAGGGACGATAAGGTTAAACTCGTCCTTGCCGCGCATCGCTATGACCATACCAAGATAGCAGAAGACAAGTATGAGGGCCATCTGGAGCGACAAAAAGACCCTTGGATCCATAGGTATGAGCTTTAGGACATTGGTGAGAAGCCACGCCATAAAGAAGCCGAAAACTAGCCCGAATACCGAAGCCGATAGGTTTCTTATAGAAGCCCTGCGCATGCAGACTTCGAGCAAGATGATCCCGCCCGCTCCGCAAAATCCGGCTACAGTGCCGAATATCTCAGCGTGGTTTGGGAGAATATCCTTCATGAGGGCCCCCATGTAGTATCCCACCACCGTGCTTAAGATTATAAAAAATGCCCTGATATACCAAAGTGTCATTAATTCGCCTCCTTAATGAGCCCCCACTGTACTATGGGGGCGAATTAACTCCGCCGAGCAGAGCAAAATTTTTAGCTTGCCGTTGGCAAGCAGAAAATTTTGCGGTGCTTCAAGTGTGCGAGGCGGAGTACATTATTATTTAGTATTATTCCTTATCTCTCTTTCCCTTTCATAAATAATTTCCAAGGATGCTTCTTTATATCTTCCGTGAACTCCTCTATATTTTTATATACCGTATCATCGGTAAGAAATTTGCCTATGGTCCCTTCTCCCCTGTCTAACCTGCTCATGACAGCCTCGGCTGAGTCTGCCAGGTCCTTCAGGTCCTCGGCCAGCTCATCGACCATGATCGGATCTTCGCCGACAAGTATACCGTTCTCTTCCGCGAAGCCGGAGGCCTGGGTGCCCGGTATTATCTCCAGGTACTTCTCTCCGAGCATGCCCAGAGTATTTACGCGGACTACGGCATCCCTCTCTATGCTCACGTTCTTCTTTATCCAGGCGATCACCTCGACACGCGTCCTCATCATATCTTCGTCATAGAAGATCTTGATCTTGTCGACCTCTCCCACATCTACCCCGGCCAGCCTCACAGGCGCAGCGTCGCCCAGCCCTCCCGCGAAGTTAAAGAGCACCCTTATCTTGTAGCCAGGCTGAAATATGTAGATCTTGCCTATGGAGAAGACGATCACGAAGAGCACCACTATGCCTATAAAGACGAATAACCCTACCTTTAATTCAAAGCTTTTATCCTGCGAATTCATATGCTCAAGCCTCCAGATTAATTCTACAGATCAATGGTTTATGTGTTCCCCGTTCGTTATCGGGCCTTCGGAAGCTCCGTTTATGAACTGGTGTACTACTGGGTCTTTTGTGCCCTTGATCTCAGACGGGGTTCCGGTAAATATTATCTTGCCGTTATAAAGCATGGCTATTCTATCGGCTATCTTATAGGCGCTTACCATGTCGTGCGTGACCGCTATGCCGGTGACTTTGAGTTTATCGTGAAGATTCACTATAAGATGGTTGACCGCGTCTCCCATTATAGGGTCTACTCCGGTCGTTGGCTCATCATAAAGTATCACCTCAGGGTTGGTGCATATGGCCCGCGCCAGGCCCACCCTCTTTCTCATGCCGCCTGAAAGTTCGGCAGGCTTCAGATCCTCTATATCGCGTAGGCCCACCATCTCCAGGCACTCTTTAACACGTTTGGCTATCTGGCGCTTGCTCATATTGCTGTGTTCGTAAAGGGCGAACCCCACATTCCCACCTATGGTCAATGAGTCGAAGAGCGCCGCTCCCTGGAAGAGCATGCTCACTTTCATCCGCAGCTTATTGAGCTCTCTTCCGCTCAATTTCGTTATATCCACCCCATCTATGATAACCTGGCCCGAGTCGGGCGTCATCAATCCGACTATGTGTTTCAATAGCACGCTCTTGCCGCACCCGGACCTGCCTATAATAACCGTGGTGTCGCCTTTTTTCAGATCAAGGCTTAGGTTGTCGAGGACTTTATGGTCTCCGAACATCTTGCACAGATTGATTATCTCTATATTCATTCCTCACACTCCGTCATTGCGAGGAGCGAAGCGACGAAGCAATCTAAGAGATTGCTTCGCCCCTTCGGGGCTCGCAATGGGTTGAGGCCTTATATACTTATGTTTAGGCCTCAACCCACCTGAAAAGCAAAATAGAACAAGGCCGTTATAAAGCAGTCGGCCGTGATGATCAGTATAAATGACGTGACTACCGATAAGGTCGTGGATTTTCCCACACCCTCGGCTCCGCCCTCCGTGTTCATGCCTTCGTAACAGGCTATGACGCATAGTATCATCGCGAAAGTCACGGCCTTGGCCAGGCCGGTAAATATATCCTTATAGACAAGAGGTTCCCATGTCATCCTCATATACATGCTGCTCGAAACACCGAGCCTGCCTACGCCCACTATATATCCGCCTATTATCCCTATAAAATTGGCATATACAGTAAGTATCGGCAACATGACGACAAGGGCTATAAACCTGGGGACAACAAGATACTTTATCGGGTTTGTTGCCAGCGTCTCGAGAGCGTCGATCTGCTCGGTCACGCGCATGGTTCCGAGCTCGGCCGTTATCGACGCGCCCACCCAGCCCGCCACAACCAGCGCGGTCAAGACCGGCCC
>JBDRDE010000143.1:0-2604 GCA_043821065.1 Candidatus Omnitrophota bacterium | reverse complement strand
CTTAAAAGAATCTGCACTATTTGAAAAGCCAGCGTTTCGGAAGCGGTAGTTATAATGGTTGTGTTTTTATCCGGTTTATAACCATCGCCCTGGGCATAGGAGCTGAGAATGTGCTTCTGCTTGTCAAGCGGCAGTTTCATTAGGAAATCCGGTATCCTTTTCTTGTATGCCCCTTCGCCGAATAACTCCTTGAAGCCTTTCGATAAGATGATAGAAGAAAAGACAAGCACGTGAACATTCCTCTGCTTATTCTCATAGCAATCTAAGCCAAATATTTTTGACATGGATTTTTTTACTTCATTGACATAGTCTCTTTCCTTTCTGTGAAAAGAAAAACTGACCTGGTTCGAACTGCAGCAGCCTTCAGCCAAATAAAAACCTATGATTCTAAGCAGATCGCTGGTTACGGGGATCTTCGCCGGTATATCCTTAGACTGGCTGGAACCGTGCTTCAATCTTTCTTCGTAAGTGATTATGGCGCCTCGCGGAGCGCTGCCTTGTTCCCAGTTATAAGCTACCGATGAAGTTACGCCCAGCTCTTCCTGAACCTTGCGAAACGTATTTCCCTCAGACCGGAGCCTCAGCGCTTCGCGGTAATTCTCAGACGCATCGATCAGAAATGAAAAATCGATCACTTTTGTAGAAAAGACTCTATCATCAAACGGGAGAAGCACGATATCCTTTGTTTTTAGTCTTTGAGCCGGTACCCACTCAGGCCGATAACTTGTATACAGCTTTTTACAATACGCGCTGTTGACTGATTTGCACGTCTCTTTACACAAAGTTCGTTCATCAAATTGGCATTGTTGCGTTCTTATCGCCAGCACAGGGTGATCGGGTGTTAAAGCGACGGGCAAAAGATGCCATGGTTCAATATAAGTCAAAAGACCTTTATATCCCCTCTTGAATGTCTGGGATACTTTTCTATAGAAATTCTTATGGGTCAACACCAGTTGCCCAGTTTTTATTTTGTTGATCGGAACATGTCCTGCATCAGTACAGATTTTTTCGTTTGCAGGCAGACAGAGTTCATGTCTTTCGCCGGACGGTATCTTCAATTTATCTCTAAGACATCCCGCCACATCACAGTGTTCTATATTTGTAGGCGTACCGTTATAACATGTGCACAACACGCGCCTATCTTTGACAATAAGCGCCCCCACTCTACGCCTGAGACAGGTAGACCTCTCTGAGACGAGCTTCGCTATCTTGAGGAAGTACTCGTCCCATCCGGGCCGGACGACCTTTTTCACTCCGCGCGCGGCGCCTTTTGGGTTCTTTGTATTAGTAGACGTCTTCATCTCTTATCCTGCTTTCTTGACACTCTGTCATTCTGACCCTGAGCGAAGCGAAGGGGAAGAA
This sequence comes from Candidatus Omnitrophota bacterium, assembly GCA_043821065.1. GTDB lineage: Bacteria > Omnitrophota > Gorgyraeia > JABMRJ01 > JABMRJ01 > JAZFTF01. Next base: position 1,242 of record JBDRDE010000143.1, on the reverse strand, counting down.
TCTTACTATTGTATCTCATCAAGATCCTTCGTCGCCTACATAACATGTTGGAGCTCCTCAGGATGACAAGCGATCCCGGATACCGAATCATTTCCTGTACAACGGGAATCTCTTTGTGAGCTTATTGACTTCTTTTCGGGCCGCGGCTATCGCCCTATCGCTCTTCATATTGCCAAGCACTTTATCTATGAGATCGGCCACCATATACATCTCCTTCTCTCTCATCCCCCTTGTAGTGGCGGCGGGGGTGCCCAGTCTTATGCCGCTTGTTACCGCTGGTGATCTCTTGTCGAAAGGTATGAGATTCTTGTTTACCGTGATGTCTGCTTTGTCCAGCGCCTTGGCCGCGTCTCTTCCCGTTATGCCCCGGACGCTGAGGTCTACTAGCAGAAGATGGTTGTCGGTCCCTCCGGAGACTATCCTGTAGCCCTTCTGTCTCAAGCCTTCAGCCAGGGCCTTTGCGTTCTCGACTATCCTCTCCTGATATACCTTAAACTCCTTCTTCGCCGCCAGCTTAAACGCCACGGCTTTAGCCGCTATCACGTGCATAAGAGGCCCGCCCTGTATACCGGGAAAGACGCACGCGTCTATAGCCTTCGCGTACTCTTTCTTGCACATTATCATGCCCGCGCGTGGGCCGCGCAGCGTCTTGTGCGTAGTGCTGGTGACAAAATCGGCGTATTTGCAGGGGTTGGGGTGCACGCCGGCGGCTATCAATCCCGCTATATGAGCGGCATCGGCCATGAGAAAAGCGCCCACGGAATCGCAGATCTCCCTGAACTTCGAGAAGTCTATGATCCTGGGATAGGCGCACGCCCCGGCTATAATAAGCTTCGGATTGTGCTTTTTGGCAAGATCTAGTATGGCATCATAATCGAGTGTCTCGGTCTCCTTGCTGACACCGTAGGATATCACGTTGTAGAACATCCCTGAAAAGTTGCGGACGTGGCCATGCGTAAGATGGCCTCCGCAGGCTAGATCCATGGCGAGGACCGTGTCTCCTTTATTCAGCATAGCAAAGTAGACTGCCATATTGGCCTGCGAACCCGAATGTGGCTGGACATTCACGTGCTCGGCGCCGAAGAGCTTCTTGGCGCGCTCTATCGCGAGATTTTCAACGATATCGACATACTCGCACCCTCCATACCAGCGCGCGCCGGGATATCCCTCAGCGTACTTATTGGTAAGCGGCGATCCCTGGGCCTCCAGCACCTCTTCGCTTACGAAGTTCTCGCTCGCGAT
>JBDRDE010000142.1:0-2231 GCA_043821065.1 Candidatus Omnitrophota bacterium | reverse complement strand
TATATAAATTTTTCATATAAGGCGAAGAAGGAGTGGCTCTCCCTGGCGGGCCACATAAGGCCTCAAGAGATCTCCCCTGAGCAGAAGAGAGAGTATATCCGATTGGAGTCCGCCTTCCCGGTAGAATTCCAAAATTTGGCGCGCCCGGCCGCTAGCGAAGCGCAGTTATACCAGGGTTTTACAAGGAATATAAGCAAGACCGGCATATGCGTAGAGACTTTCACAGTACGCGGGAAGAAAATAGAGGACTTGAAACCAAATGACACAAAGTTGAAACTGATTATCAGCATACCTTCCGAATCCGAATCCACCATAGCCCAGGGTAGTATAATATGGATAAATAAGACCGAAGATATGACGGTAGACAAGTACACTATGGGGATATCGTTTGATGAGATAGCGAAGCCGGACTTGGAAAATATCATGAAGCATGCCCTGTGGCTCAGGAGAAAGCCGGACATACTGGGCATAGTTGTCGCACTCACGTTCATGATACTGATGGTCTTTATCAGCACGGTCGTCGTTTTAAAAGGAGAGAAGTCGGACCTGGAAAAGAGGATAAGGCTGGCCAGAGAAGACAAGACGAATTTGACAAGGATGACGGAGGATTTTAAGCGAGAAGAAGGGGAGTACCAGAGGAGAATAGACGAGCTCGCCAGGGAACGGACACTCCTCATGACCAGGCTTAGGAGCGCGGAGAACAGGATAAACGCGTCCGCGGCCCTGGCTGCGGATAACGCAGCCGCCTCTGCCCAAAGGGCGGAGGCCCTAATAGCCGAAGGCGGGATAATATCAGATGGGCTAGAAGGCGCATTAAGCCAGAATGCGGAGGAGGCCTTTCTGTTCCAAGAAGACGCCGCGGAAGCCGAAGAGCTTCTCGAGCCGGTCGTAGAGCTGAGGAAGACTGTATCTGATCCCGGGGAAGAACTCGTGGCCCCTAATGTGACGAGAGATATGGTGGAGTCTGAGCGGGATACCTATAAGATCTTACGCGATTATATACTGGCCGAAGAGGTACATCTCCTGGATGCCTACTGTTCTACTCATAAAAGGAGCATATATCACGCGGCGGGGCTCTTCGCGCTGGCAGAGATGCGCTACAAGAGCGCGTCCATGAAAGAGATGACGCTGAAGGCATATAGGGACGTCATCACCTTATATCCGAGATCGAAATACGCCAGCTATGCCAGCCACCGCCTTGAGCAGGCAGGTAAGAATCTTCCTTACGATAGGTACAACCTTAAATACTATATGTCAAATTACAATCTGCCGCCCCTTTTCGACTACAGAGAGCTTGAACCTTTTAAAAAATAGTGGCAAAATCTCGTGTCTTATTTTGTTTGAAACTTTCGCTTCTACGTGTTATTATATACCAAAATAACAATGGTATTATATGCTACCGGCATTAACTCAATTCAGTAATAATTATGTAGCTTTAACGACACTTCTCACCTGGGTATTCTCTCAGGCTATAAAGGTCGTATTGGGAATAGTCCGCGAGAAGCGCTTCAACTTTATGTGGTTTGTCGGGACGGGCGGATTGCCGAGCGCGCACGCCGCGGCTGTCACGGCCCTTGCAAGCTCGATAGGCCTGTATGAAGGCTTCGACACCCCCGTTTTTGGCCTGGCCACACTCTTCGCGGTAATAGTCCTCTTTGACGCTCAGGGTGTCAGGCGCGCGAGCGGAAAGCAGGCGCAGTTACTGAACAGGATCTTGGACGACATATACTGGAAGAAGAAGATACAGGAAGACCGGCTTATGGAGCTGTTGGGCCATACGCCCGTGGAGATCTTCGCCGGCATGATAATAGGTGTGCTCATGAGTCTCTTATTTTATAGGGGAAGTATATAATGAAGAAAAATCTATACTTGATCTTGGCCGCAGTCAGCATAGTGGCCGCTACGTGGCTTATAATAAGTCTTGTAGCAGGGCGCGGAGCGCCTAAAGGGCCTTCTCTGACCTCTTTGTACAATGAAGCGAAGGCCCTTGATGCAAAAGAGGCCTATCTGAATGCCCAGGCTATTTACAGCAACATATTGGACAAAGTGCAGGATGATGAGCTTGCCAAGAATGTCCGTGAAGATCTGGAGAGGGTCAATACTAAGATACTTTTTTCGCCGTTGGCCACCGAAGACAGTTTTGTCTATACTGTGGAAAAAGGAGATACGCTGGGAAAGATAGCCAAGAAATTTAACACCACGGTAGGTCTTATAATGAGGTCGAACAAGCT
>JBDRDE010000141.1:0-4691 GCA_043821065.1 Candidatus Omnitrophota bacterium | reverse complement strand
TTATGCCATTTGCGCCACAGAAATAGTAAATTATAAAGAGGCTTCTTATATAGAAGTCTATATAATTTGACACAGTCTGCTATGGAATAACATAGCGCATACGATCGCCTTGAGCGTTGTATGCTTCCGGTGGTCAGGCCGAATTCTTTGTGTAAGCGTTGTTGAATATCTATTAAAAAATTTTTGCTGCCGGAAAAAAATCTCACACTCATCTGCCACGCATGCTTCCATCTGGGATCCTGCCAAACAACTACTGTGCCGTCACCGTCGAGACATCCTCTTATAAAATCTCCGAAAAGTTCGGGAAGGACATCTGGCATTCTGATTGTTTTCGACTTTCTGGGAGTCAGGCCAAGCTTCAATAGATCCTCATAGATGATTTTGTCTCTAATCTGTATCTGAAAATATTTTTTATCTTTTGATCCCCCGCGCGCCTTTGCGCCTATTTTATGATTGGAACGCATTGCGCCCAAAATGTATTTCAGTATATTCTTGTCTTTATTGGTGATATTAAGCCCATTATAGCCATTTTTGTGCTGTGTAAGACAGCCATCTGTTGCGATAAACCCTAATACATATGCCATATCGCTTGACCAGGTTTTGAAAAAAACGCTATTCGCTTTCGGTCTACCCATATTTTATTCATTGTTGGTGCGGAAGGAGGGACTCGAACCCTCAAGGCTTGCGCCATACGCCCCTCAAACGTACGTGTCTGCCAGTTCCACCACTTCCGCGGGATTCCGTTTGTATCCGTAAAAATACCATATCCGCCGGAAAAAATCAAGCGGTTTCGCATAATTCTATTTTGTGTAAATCGCGGAAGCTCAAAACGTCATTTGCTGACCTGGCTTCCGTACATTCCCCGCCATAGATGACACACCCCCTGGAGTTCATCCCGGGATTGATCTTCCTATAATAATCTAAGCCTTTGAAGTAGTCGCTCGCGATTGTTTTGCCTAGCTTTATCTCTACCGGTTTTATGCTTGTGCCGTATTCCATGATAATATCGACTTCGTTTCCTGTATTATCCCTAAAATAATACAAGTTGCTCTCTTTGCCGCTGTTGAATCTCGCCTTTATGATCTCGGAGACTACAAAAGTCTCAAATAGCGCGCCCTTCAGCGGGTGGTGCGCCATCTGCGATGCAGCGTGAATATTGAGAAGGTACGCCGCCAGGCCGACATCGACAAAATAGAGCTTAGGTGCTTTTACCAATCTCTTCCTGAAGTTCTTATGATGCGGCCGCAAGAGGTGTACAATGTAGCTGGCCTGCAAGACTGAAAGCCAGCTCTTCGCGGTATTGTGCTTGATGCCGCAATCATTCCCGAGAGCGGAAAGGTTGAGTATCTGGCCTGTCCTCGCGGCGCAAAGTTTCAGGAAGAGCTCAAATTGTGATAAGTCCCGAACGTTGATAAGATTTCTTACGTCTCTTTCCAGATATGTCCCGACATAAAACGAGAGGGCTTCTGTAGGATTGAGATTTTTATCATATATCCGCGGGTAAAACCCGGAATACCGTCTCGCGTCGAGCCCTGCGTCTGAATCCCGGCCGTAAAGCTCTTCGTAAGAAAACGGCAGCAACTTCGCCAATGCCGTCCGGCCGGCGAGCGACTGGCTTATGGAGTCGATAAGCGCGAAGTCCTGGCTGCCTGTAAGAATAAACAGCCCCTCCTTCTTCTCGCGATCAACGACCGTCTGCATATATGAGAGTAGTTCCGGCACCCTCTGCACTTCGTCTATTATGGCTCCTTTTTTCAGCGCCTCTTCTAGAAAAGAGCGTGGATCCCTTTGCGCGTAATTACGCACGTCAAGATCTTCAAGAGAGAAATAATTATTTCCGGGAAAAGTCATTTTGCAGAGTGTGGTCTTGCCCGACTGTCTTGGGCCAGTTATGGTAACAACGGGGTACTGCTTGGCATATTCTATCAGTTTTGACTGGAGGGCTCTTGTTATCATGCTACAAGTATACACTCTATTTTACAAATTGTCAATTGTAATATCAAACTGTAATAAGTGTCCTATCATATTATAGCATATAAAGAAACGGCGCGCATGGCAGACCAAGCATATTCCCTTGGGCCGCCCGGGGGTATTCTTATGCGCGCCGTCTTAATCGGTCTATGTCATTCCAGTTATATATTTTAAAGAGCTCTCAAGAAATTCTGCTGCCTCTTCTCCTCCCTATAGAATTTGCGCAGGTCACGGTCGCCTTCCTGCGGCGATATCGGAGGAAGCTCTATACTAAAGGTACCATTTATAAAGACTTCCGCAGGATGCACCTCCCAGACAAATTCCGCCTTTACCTTCGCGGGGTCTTTCAGCTGCAACTCGGCCAGGAGCTCGTATATGTGCCCCAGGTCATCACTAGATGCCGTCTTTATGTGCTTTAGATCTATAGCGCATATGGCAAGCATGATGAGGCCTCCCAGCGAGACGAACGGCACACCTTCTCCCTGGCTCGGGACGGCTATATTGGCCATCATATGTTCCTTGAAGGCCTTATTTCCTCCAGCATCGGTAATCGCCCTCACTTCCTTCATGGTCGCCCCTGGGGTGGTATTCTCAGTATATATAAAGGTATTGTCCGGGCCCGCGTTCTTATACCTCTCGTCCTTGAGCTTTTCGGCCAGGTCATCCGCGTCGTTCGCCTCGATTATTGTAAGCCCCTTATATCCAAGTTCACCAAACATCACCTTTGCGCCGTTGCTATCGAAGAGGTTGGGATCCACCGCTCCATCCATTCTTACGCCTTTTCTTATATACGGAGCCAGCTTATCGGTATTTATTATCACAACATACATCTCCATCCCTCTGGTGCCGTTCCTGATAGCGCCATTGGCCCCTCTGTTTCGCGTAACTTCTAAATGGCCCTTATCGATGACGCCGACCTCAGGGTCTCTCGCTATCGCGCCATAGAGTGCCTTAAGATAATCACCGATCCCCAGTATCTTTTCGCCGGTCGCAGATCCAAGCTTCTTGGTCCAGGTTCTTGTAAAGCTCTGGGGCATTACCTGGGCTGCAACCTGTGCCGGCTCGTAAATTTCTGGCATCACTGGCGACAGGGTGCTGGCAGTTGATGTGGCAGCGACGATAGGCCTCTCTATCGGCTTATCCTGCATGATGGCTGCTACAAGAGCGTCTGTGGCCGTTACCTCGGTCGCGGTCGAGGTAGCGGCTTCGGGCGTACCGGTAAATTGACCGATATCCGCCAAAGCGTAAGCGGCTCTACTGATGGATTCGGCGTTGACGCCGTCTTTATCTGCGAAGCTGCATTTCTCTACCGCGTCGCGTATAAACCCTGTGGTACTGATCTCACCCATGCTGTTTAGCGCCATATAATCCAATGTCTTCTCAACAGTGCCTAATGGACGGGCGTGATAAAGAGCCGTAGGCAGAGTCGTTGCGACTTGATCTCTTGCGACAACAGGCACATCTAGGCCATAAACCTCGCATGCCTCTTTTACTCTTTGCAGATTTTCCGCTCCTCCATCTACAATAATGCGGCTGGGCTTATGCTTGCGCAGATCTATGTAGCGCCAAACTACTAGCACCGAATCAGACCACATCTTAAGTGCTAAAACCCCCTTGGGATTGCAGTAAAGCTCGCCCGCTTTTGGGTGCTCTATATCGCTCATCACAGGAAACTCTTCTGTAAACTCGAAAGTTACATTTGCCGAATCTTTGTTATGCGGCTTTATCTCTCCTCGCGAGAGATAAACCGCCCATTTCCGGCTCTCTTCACACTGGATTACCTTGTTTGGCGTTGGCGCATACCCTTCATGATGGATCTGCTCCAAGGTCAGTCCATTTTCTACTATAGCGCTCCAGGCCATCTTGCGAAGCGCTTCGGGTCCTTCCTCTCTTGCTTGGGCTATAAGGCCGTCCAATTCCGCATCCGTCATATTCCCGAGTATCGGGGCTTTTTCTATCAGCCATCTCTTCAAGCCCAGATCCGCGTCATCGCTCGCGGTCGAAGTGCCGGCGGAGTCCGCCTCTGACGATGTGGTGGTTACTTGGTCATCAGTAGTAGTGGCTTCTGGATCTATCGAGACGATCTCTGTCTTTATGAATTCGCCGCTTTCAATGGTCTCTTTCCTTGCTTTTATAAGGATAGTCTGTCCGCCCTGGTACAGAAGGCCGTCTATCTTGTGCGCGACCATTGCCAGATCAAATAGATAGCCACCCATCTCCAGGCTTACTTGGTGTCCGACCCTCTCTGGCAACAGCTTTCTTAAAGCCGGATTGATCTTATCTCTAAATATCGCTACAAAATCGGCATTGCGCGCAAGCACCCCTTTAAATTCTATGTTTATGATCGGCGTTGGATAAACACGTTTTTCCCTCAAATGCTTTTCTGCCTGCGCCCAAACACTCCTACCCTCTTCCCTGCCCTCGAGCTTGCTCCAATTAAAGCCATTCTTTTGTATATCATAAACTTCTGCATGCTTACTGCCTCTCATGTAATGGACAGCCTCCAGAGGTTCGACATTCGTCTCGCCTAGCAATGGCCCGATCTCTCTTATGAGCTCTTCTACCAGATCTTTTTTGTCTACCAATGCTTGCCTCGGCGTCTTGCCACCAAGCGTCTTGAGCTCGGTATCTAGCCATTCTGGCTCATACGGCATATTAGCCATCACTTCTTCTAGAGGTGGGATTTCCGCGGTCGAGGTGCTGAGGCCTTCGATCTCCAC
>JBDRDE010000140.1:0-5565 GCA_043821065.1 Candidatus Omnitrophota bacterium | reverse complement strand
CTCCCCGAAGGGGAAGGCGCGAAGGATCTAAGGTAGTAGGCGAGTGCCGGAATCTAAAACGAGAGGTTACTAATGAACAAAGGGAAACAGGAAGTATTCGATGTCGTAGGAGCACTAATAGCCGACAAGAAAAAGAAGAAGATGCTCTTGTGCAAAAGGATGGAGAACGACCGGTTCGGATCGATGTGGGAATTCCCGGGCGGCAAGGTCGAGATGCATGAAGATAAGAAAGAGGCTATCAAGCGCGAGATCATGGAAGAGCTGGGCATCGCAATAAAGGTGGGTAGGCTCGTAAACAGGTTTGAGGACGAGATCCCGGAGATGAGGATATATGTATATCTATACGAGTGTACAATACTATCAGGCCAACCGCAATGCCTGGAATGCCAGGAGCTAAGGTGGGTCACGATCAAAGAGGCTACGGCCCTCGACCTCGCGCCGGCCGATAAGAAGATAGTAGGCTACATGGAGAGAAGAAGGGTGCTTTAACTGACTGCATACAAACACTTATATCATTTATTGTTAGTAGAACAATATTTTGATTTTGCACTTGCCACCTGCTATATCATAATACATACTTATATTAGGGAGGATTATGCCCTTGAAGACGATAAGCCATAAGGTCCTTATTGGATTATCTGTTACAACGCTACTGCTTTGTCTGGCAACAGCCACGTCAAAGGCGCAAACCCCTGTGGAAGATATGCTCAACGTCAAAGAGGCCTACGAGGCGGCTCTGGAAAAAGCGAGGGCAGAGTATGAAGCGGCCTTGGCATCACTTGAAGATTCAAAGAAAAAACAGGATATGGTATATGAAAAAAAGCTTAACGACTCCATAAAAGAATATGAATCCTCAAAAATCGCTACACTTGAAAAGGCTGAAGCGCTAAAGCAGGGCAAGCTCGACGAGATCTTGGCCGACGCTCCAGAGTCATACCAGGTGGCCAAGAAAGACATTTTAGAGGCTTATGAAGTAGTAAAGGAGGGGTATTTAAAAACGGCGTCCGAGTTTTATCAGGATCAGCTCTTGAGGATTACAAGGTCCGTGGATGAAGCCGAAGCTTCGTATCAAAGATCAAAACAAAGGATAGAAGAGGCATACAAAACAGCGAAAAAGGAGATCAAAGAGCACTACGAGATCGCCCTAAAAGAGAGCATGCAGGGCGGCTCACTGTAAGAAAAACAAAAGCTAGTTATATGCTCTTGTCGCTTTATATATATATGCTATACTTTATTGTGTAGTAACGATAAATATAGAATACCTATAATGCACAGATCCGTACGAAAAAGGCTAACCCCGCGCGAGCGGGGCTCGCAATGCCATAGGGTCTAAAGCCCACACTAAAGTGTGGGCTACAGCGGCTAAAAGCTGCTAATGACTAGACAGCCGGCTACCGAAAATGGATCTTTCTTTTTGGATGGCTTTTTTTATGCTCATTTCTCTAAAAGATTAGAAAAGATCTTAGCGGTATAAAAACAGGGGGGGTAATGCCATGGGGGCTAAAATATCGGTTTTAAGGGGGGTGCTTATCATTGGGCTGGCCGCTTTGTGCATCATCTTCATCTCAAACAGCTTCGCTCACGCTGACGAAGGGCCCACATTCGCCAATCCGGGCAACCACTACGTGCGCATAGGCGAGGAGAACAGGATAAAATTTACTATACGTTCCGCGAGCCCAGACTTGATGTTAATTATCGTTCCTGACAAGACGACCCTTCCCGCGGGATCGGGCGCGGAAATAGACCTCAATAGAAAAGAATTTGTCTGGACCCCCGCTCTGGACCAGGCAGGCGACTACACGATAACCATTAGAGCGATAGATGGGGCAGCGCGCATTGAGCAGGCGTTTAAGGTTGAGACTGTATATGTCGATGACAGGCTCGTATCAGAATCAGAATACGAGGCCTGCGCGGTGTCCGGAGACAAGGCCTACTTCTGCGGCATACCGGGCGAAGGTTATATCGAAGGCAGCGCCCCTATCTCAGTATACGATTACAATACGCGAGAACTGGTGACGATCCTTAATATACCCGATCCTAAAGTAAGCAGCCCATTTGACCTCGACACCAACAATATGCATGTCGAGGGGGAAAAAATTTATTACCTATATAAAGAAAGAAGAATAACCAGCGATGATAAAATAGCAACTGATACTTGGGCATACTGCTTTGATCAAGCGAGTGGATCAAATCGCAAGGTCTTCGTCCCCAGTGTTTTTCCCGACTACCTGGGAATTTCTCAAAGGTATTGCGACGCCGATAAAAATACCGTTGTGTGGTCCGATAAACATTCAAGAAAGATATATAAAAAGACCGGCGCCTCGCGCCCCGTAGAGCTTTACACATATCGGTCTACCTACGGGGTAAGTATTGATGACGGTGTAATAATTTGCGCGCAGTCTGTTAAACAAACCCTAACAGCTAACAACAATCGCTATACAAACGCTCTCAGTAAATACACTCCGGGCGGGGGGATATACGGTGTACACATCTATACTGATATGTTTTACGCTTCGCATGACTGGTTGGGCGCCACCATGGTCAACCCCATAGTGAGAAAGGGCAGAGACGGCAAGAAGAGAATCGTATTTTTCGCCAACCGCTTAGATCGTGCCACGGGCTCCATTACGCGCAGGGATATATCTATGCTTGAGATGGGCCGCAATAACGCTGCCCCTGAGATTATTATGCGCGGAGTCGACACCTACCATAGTGACGGGTTGGATTTTGACGGAGACAATATTAGCTGGCAAAATGACGATGGTTCTTTTGACAACCTCTACTACATGAATATACACAACCGGAAGGTGCTTAAAGTTGGTCAGGCATATACGTATTTTCCTTGCGGCAAGGTAAACGGCAAGAGGGTGTTATACCGAAACAGACGGTCAGAAGCGGGGGAAGAGGTCGGGACACACGCGGTAGAGCTCTATTTTAAGCCCAGCGCGGGCGCCGTGACCCCCTCCAGAAATCTGGCGCTAGATCAGGTAATAAAGATAACCGGCGAGAACTTCGGAAGCCGCCACCAGGATTCTTGCGTCCTTATCGACAGCTCCCACCAGATCGACTTCGACCCGGACCGCGACTCATGGTCGGATACCGAGATCACCTGCAGGATGACGGTAACGGGCCTTGACAGCGGCAGCCATGACCTTACCGTGCAGACGCCAGGTGGCGCAACTCGCGCGATATCCATAACAGTTTTAGGCAATCGCGCGCCTGTTGCAGGAGCTATTGCTTCATCGGCACTCGTCTGTAAACGCGGTGGTTCGGTTGAATTCACAACAGCCGTCTCGGACCCTGACGGCGTATACGATATAAAAGAGAGCTGCTTATCGCTTGTTGGAACCGGATATAATATGGAGATGGGCTACGATGCCGTAAATAAGACGCTCGTCTTAAGCGACTCGGCAGGCCTTAATAAGGTACAAGGCTTTGATACCGCCTCGTTCCCAATAGATTACGAGGATTACTCAAAAATAATCTCTTTTGCTATAGACCCATCGTCTTACACATCAGGTTCTAAGATACTCAAGCTTAAATGGGGTGTGACATTCAAAGAGGGTATGCCTGTAGGGGAATATACCATGAAGCTATCCGCCAAGGACAAATCATCACTCTCTACACCCGCTGGTAGTGGTTGTAGTCCAACGCCTCTGCGGATCGAGCCTGAGCAAAACCAGCCCCCTGTCTTGAAAAATCTTGGGGTCGTGCCCACAAGGAAGCCCGGTAGATACATTATAAGGAGTGTTGTGTATGATCGGGATGGCGCGGACGACATATTATTGAATATCATAAGGATAAATATGGGCGGATCATTCATTGTGATGGGATATAGGAATTCGGACGGATACGTATGGGTAAGAGAAGGGGGAAACGAGGTGACATTCAAGGTCCAGGAACTCACAGAAATGAAGGACATTCCAATGTGGGGCGGAAAGGTAAAGGTGAGGTGGTGCACAGAACCAGATGAGACGCAGCCGCCTGATAACCAGCCTCATTTCAAACATGTGCGGCCGCTGGACAATAATAGGCTAGCCGTGTTATGGATAGTAGAGATCGACGAATCCTTAAAAGACACCCCGTGCAACCTGTTCCTTCGTAGCAAGGATAAGGCCTCGCATGATTCAAAGTGGGTATCGATGCAAAAGGGGTACCGCTTTAAATAGAATATGAAATTGATTGGGTAAAATTGTAACCTGTAAAACGGATATCTTAATAGAAGCCATACAAGAAAATGGGGGGGTAGCCATGAAAGCAATAAAAAGATTTTTTGGGGAACTCTTTCTTCTTGGATTAGCGACTCTTTGCTTTATCTTGACGCTATGCGCATCGGCGGCGGCGAGCAACCTACCGGTAATACTTGAGGAAACCCTGCACGACGGCGCCGAAGTGAGCGACAGCTCAATGATATACAGTCCAGTAATATGTGATAACAAGGCTGTCTGGCATGAATCTGTGCGCATACGTTGGGATTACGCGCCTTACAGGCTCTGGCTCTACGATCTGAACACAGGCGAGAAATATGTCGTTGCCAGGAGTCCTCTAAAAACCTTGAATGGGTCCAATATTGCCTATGGCGAGGTTCTCTTCAACGGAGAGAAGATCGTTCAATTCGTGCAGCTTTATGGTGATAATAATGAATTGATCCATGGTGTTATTGTATACACAATCGATAGGGACCAACTTTCGCCACTTGAGGTATCGGGTGGCTCAACGCAAGAAGGTGTGGGTCAGTTTATAGCCCTGGCTCAAGACGGTCTCCCCAGAAGTTCGGACACATACAGCGTTAATGATATAGAATTACACAAAAATCTTCTCTATTACGTCAGAAAGCATACCTTTAGCGACCCCCCTAGCAATCATTTCTGGCTAGGCAGTGAATCATCCGTGTGGGTCATGGATCTTAAAAATCCTCAATCAAGGCGTGTCATTATAGACCGTTCCAACAATGTCTCTCATAAAGTCACATCAATACATGTGGACACAGGCGGCAGGGCTTGGGAAGAGACAAGGTATCAAAGCCGTCCGGTAACCTGGTACGGGGTAATGCGGGCTATTGTTAACGGAACGGGGTTGACCTATACCGCGAACTCTCCACGCGAAATTGCTCTCTCCGGTACCAGGGTTGCCTGGAACATCCGCGAGCATGATAATACGGATTCTACATATCGTATCCTGCTGTGGGATGCTAAAAACCCTCGGACAGGAAACAAGGATAACATCCGATCAATTGGCTCGAGCGAACATGAACAAGCTTGCTTAAATATAGATGGTGCTAATGTAATATGGTGTGAACGAGCGGGAAGGTACGGAGATGCCACGCTATACCTGCACAATATCCCGGATAATAAGACTATACAGGTCAAGCACGCCGATTATGAAATGTATGGTTTAGACATGCAGGAAAATACTATAATATATGTAGAATTCGCGGCTAACCCCCCGGACGAACGTTGTTCATACACGTATATGACGTATAACCTCCGCAAAGCGACGGTCTTTCTAGACGCCCCGAAGATCACCGGCATCACTCCGGAACAGGCCGTTCCCGGAGAAACACTC
>JBDRDE010000139.1:0-7453 GCA_043821065.1 Candidatus Omnitrophota bacterium | reverse complement strand
ACTAAAGTGTGCCCTACATGGTTTCTAGGCTCCTCAGGATGACAGATTATGTCGTAGGTTTAGATCCTTCGCGGAGTTTACACTGAGCGAAGCGAATGTGCTCAGAATGACGGTAGGCTTTGTTCAGGATGACGGCGGGTGTAGATTCCGGTATTTCGCTTCGCGAAAACCGGAATGACATGTGTTGGCCGGAATAACAGAGGGGTTATATAGAGTGGAGCTTGAAGGTCTTGCGATGGATCGGAGAGAGTCCGTGTTTCCTGATGGCGCTTATGTGAGTCTTTGTGCCGTATCCCTTATGCAGGTCGAATCTGTAGCGGGGATAAAGGCTGTGATAGGTTACCATTAGGGTGTCGCGCGTCACCTTGGCTATTATAGAGGCGGCGGCTATCGAGAGTGATTGGGAGTCCCCTCTTATGATGTGCTGCTGCTCATAAGGTAGATCGAGCTTCAGCATCCCGTCTATAAGGAGTATATCCGGCTCCAGGCTGAGGTTGATCACGGCCTCTTCCATGGCCAGCATAGTGGCGCGCCTTATGTTGATCCTGTCTATGATCTCTTCATCTACGAGGCTTATGCCGATGGTGGAACGCTTTATGATCTCATTGTAGGCCAATAAGCGCTTCTTTGGCGAGAGTATCTTTGAGTCGTTTATTTCATTGAGGAAATCGTAGTCGTGGATCACGACTGCCGCGGCTACGACAGGGCCGGCTAAGGGGCCCCTGCCCGCTTCATCAACGCCCGCTATTAAATTATGCCCCTTCTTGCGCGCCTTCTTTTCGTGGCGCATCATCCTTCGCCCATAAAAGAATTTCATAGATGTTTTGGGCTTCGGATGACTTTCAACATTACTCCTGGGGCCGGGACTCGGGTGCCGCCTTCTTCTCAGCATATATATCCTCACCTTCGATCTTGGCCTTCTTGCCTATCTTACCGCGCAGGTAGTAGAGCTTTGCCCGCTTCACGCCGCCCTTCTTAGACACAACGATCTTCTCTATATTGGGTGAGTGGAGAGGAAAGCTTCTCTCTACGCCTTCGGCGAAGGATATCTTCCTTACGGTAAATGTCTTACGGCCGCCCGAGCCCTGTTTTTTGATAACTACGCCCGAGAAGACCTGGACTCTCTTTTTGCCTTCTTCAATGATCTTTACGTGGACATCAATGGTATCGCCCACCTTGAATTTAGGCAGATCCTTCTTCATGTACTCTTCTTCGTACTCCCTGATTATTTTTCCTTTATCCATGTTATCCTCTCTTTTTTAGATTGCTTCGTCGCCTATG
This sequence comes from Candidatus Omnitrophota bacterium, assembly GCA_043821065.1. Taxonomy (GTDB): domain Bacteria; phylum Omnitrophota; class Gorgyraeia; order JABMRJ01; family JABMRJ01; genus JAZFTF01. Next base: position 6,172 of record JBDRDE010000139.1, on the reverse strand, counting down.
TCTTAACTATATCGCTCCTCGCAATGACGGTGAGGGGCGTTCGTCACTATGACACTCTACTCAGAAGGTCGGGACGGCGCTTCATGGTCCGCTTGCGCGCCTCCGCACTGCGCCATTCTTCTACCTTCTTATGGTTTCCGCTTAAAAGTATCTTGGGCACTTTATGGCCTTTGTAATCAGCCGGCCTCGTATACTGCGGGTACTCTAAGAGGCTGTTCTCAAACGATTCGAACTTGACCGAATCTTTATGCCCCAGCACATTGGGCCTTAACCTGATCACGGTATCTAAGAGCACCATGGCCGGAAGCTCGCCGCATGTCAGTATATAATCGCCGATAGATATCTCATCAGTCGCTAAACGCTTCCTTACCCTCTCGTCAACGCCTTCGTAGTGGCCGCAGATCAATATGAGATGGCTGTATTTAGAGAGGCGCTTTGCCGTCTTCTGTTCCAGCTTCTTGCCCTGCGGGGTGAGCAAGACCACTCTCGTGCCACGTCCTAGATTGTTTCGTCGGCCTACACGCAAACTAGGCCTCCTCGCAATGACGGATGATGGCGTTTTCAGCAATGACGCGACAGCCTCGAATATCGGCTCGGGCTTCATTACCATGCCCGCGCCGCCGCCGAACGGCTTGTCGTCTACAGTCTTATGCCTATCATGAGTCCAGTCCCTGAGGTTGTGCACATCTATCTTTACACGCCCGGACTCTATGGCCCTCTTGATGATAGACTCGCTTAAGACGTAGTCGAACATCTTTGGAAATAACGTCAGGATGTCGATCTTCATCAGTTGAAGTTATTTTATCTCTTTTTTCTTAAAGAGCGCTTTTACCGCCACAGACGGTTTGGCGCCGACACTCAGCCAGTACTCCGCGCGTTCCTTATTTATCTCTATTACCGCGGGGTCTCTCCTGGGGTCGTAGTAGCCTAACCTCTCTATGAAGCGGCCGTCCCTGGGAAATCTTGAATCTGCCACCACTATCCTATTGACAGGCTTCTTTGTGGTTCCTATGCGCTTTAATCTTATTACAACTGACATTTAATGCTCCTTCCTAGATTGCTTCGTCGGCGCTTCGCGCCTCCTCGCAATGACGAGTGGGCGCTTTCGCGATGACGGGTTTCTACTCTGTCTCTCTCCAGATCCTGGCGCCTAAGGCGCTCATCTTCTTCTCTATCATTTCGTAACCCCTATCCAGATGGTAGATACGCGATATCTGCGTACGCCCTTTGGCCACAAGCCCGGCCAATATCAATGCCGCGCTCGCCCTCAGGTCAGACGCCATCACCGGCGCGCCGCTTAAACCCCCGACGCCCTTTACTATTGCCGTAGGGCCTTCGAGTTTTATATCGGCGCCCATCCTCGCCAGCTCGCTTATATGGATAAACCTGTCGGGGTATATCTTCTCTGTCACCAGGCTTATGCCGTCTGTAACCGCCATCAGGCTCGTCATCTGCGCCTGAAGGTCTGTAGGAAATCCCGGATATGGGAGTGTCGTAAGGTCTATGGGCTTGAGTTTCTTTTTGTACTTAACGCTCATAGACTCTTTCCATACTTTAATCTCCAGCCCTGTCTCCCTTAACACATCAATCACGCAGTTGAGGTGGCCGGGCTTTATCTCCTTTATGAGTATATCGCCTTTTGTTATGGCCGCGGCTATCATGAACGTGCCGGCCTCTATCCTGTCGGGTATCACTTTATGAGTGGCGCCATGGAGCTTTTTGACGCCCTCTATCTTTAATTTATGTGAGCCTACTCCTGAGATCTTGGCCCCCATCTTGCAGAGAAAATGCGCAAGGTCCACTACCTCAGGCTCGCAAGCGGCGTTATCTATGGTGGTCTTTCCCTTGACCAGCACGGCCGCCGTCATCACGTTGGCAGTAGCCAGGACGCTCGATCCAAAGTGGCCGCCCAGATATATGTGGGCCCCTTTAAGGCGCGTCCCTTTGGCTTTTATAAAACCTTCCTTTATCTCTATATCGGCTCCAAGCTTGGCCAGTCCCTTTAAATGGAGATCTATCGGCCTTGGGCCTATAACACACCCCCCGGGAAACGATACCTCGGCTCTCTTCATCTTTGCCAAAAGCGGCCCCAATACGCAGACCGACGCGCGCATAGTACTCACCAGCTCATAAGGCGTTACATACCCATTCTTCGCTGTAGGCACTGTCGTGATGGTCCCGGCCTTCGCTATGGCATTGATACCGAGAGAGTGGAGTATCTTTATCATCGTCGCCACATCGCCAAGGTCCGGTACATTCTTTATAACGCACTTCTCATCAGTCAAGAGTGTGGCTGCCAGTATGGGCAAACACGCGTTCTTCGCCCCGCTCACTTTAACTTCGCCCTTTAAGGGCCTCGCGCCTTCTATTATCAGTTTATCCATCTCGCCTCTATTACCCTCTCAATATTTGAAGAGTCTTTTATCGTCCTTATGTCTGCAAAGCCTCCCGCATCCTCCAGCATCTTCACTATCTTATAAGACTGGCCGTATCCCATCTCCATTATAAGATAGCCGCCTTTTTTCAAGAATCCCGGGGCGCCTTCTAATATCTTTCTATAAAGATCGAGTCCGTCTTCGCCTCCATCGAGCGCCAGCCTGGGCTCGCTCTTCACGTGCCCGGCCAGGGTCTCTATCTCCCATGTCGGGATATAGGGCGGGTTCGACACTATGATGTCGAACAAGATTGCTTCGCTTCGTACCCTTCGGGCACTTCGCTCGCAATGACAAGCGGCAACATTATCGAACAGGTCGCTTTCAATGAAAGCGACCCTCTCAGAGAGACCAAGACGCGCGGCGTTCTCCCTGGCTACCCGCAAAGCCTCTTTAGACTTGTCGAGGGCAACTATTTTACAAGTTTCGTCGGCATTTGTCAATCCTACAGCGATATTGCCTGTGCCGGTGCCTATATCGAGGACGCGGGGGCTGTCGATGCCGCGCATCAGCTCCAGGCACCTCTTTACTAAAAGCTCGGTCTCCGGACGCGGGATAAACACGTCTTCTCTCGTATCAATATGTAAACCACAAAACCGTGTTGCCATTTCAGCTTTCAGCTTTCAGCCTTCAGCTTTCAGCGCTGATTGCTAATAGCTGATTGCTGATAGCTGTACTTACTTTTTACCCAGTTTGATATTCCTGTCTTCGTCTTTTAAGGCGGCTACGAGCTCGTCAAGGTCGCCTTCCATTATCGATTCCAGTTTATGGAGCGTCAGCCCTATCCTGTGGTCCGTAACGCGCCTGTCCGGATAGTTGTACGTCCTTATCTTCTCGCTTCTATCGCCTGTGCCTACCTGTTTCTTGCGGTCCTGAGAGATCTTCGCGTGCTGTTCCTGCTTGTACTTATCGTAAAGCCTGGCGCGCAGGACCTTCATACCCTTGGCCTTGTTCTTATGCTGTGAGCGCTCATCCTGGCAGCTTACGACAAGTCCCGAAGGCAGATGGGTGATCCTCACAGCTGAATCAGTGACGTTTACGTGCTGGCCGCCCCTGCCTCCCGCCCTGAAGACGTCTATCCTCAGGTCTTCGGTCTTTATATCGACCTCTACTTCTTCCGCCTCGGCGAGTACCGCCACAGTGGCAGCTGAGGTATGTATCCTTCCCGAGGCCTCGGTCTCAGGGACGCGCTGTACCCTGTGCGTGCCGCTCTCAAACTGCATCCTTCCGAAGACATTGATTCCAGAGATAGAGAATATCGCCTCTTTAAACCCGCCCTTCTCAGTGACGCTTATAGTAATAGGCTCTATCTTCCAGCCGTTCCTCGCGGCGTACTTCGAATACATCCTGTAGAGGTCCTGCGCAAAGAGGGCCGCCTCCATACCTCCTGTTCCAGCCCTTATCTCGATGATAACATCGCGGTCGGCATCAGATTCGCCCTCGAGGAGCATCTCTTCCAGCTTCACCGTTATCTCATCCAGGCGCGCCCGGAGCTCATGCTTCTCGTTCTCGGCCAGCTCGGTATAGTCTTTATCGTGGCCGGACTCCTCAAGGTCTCTCTTTATCGCCTCTAGCTCTTCTGAGACCTTGGCGTATTCGTTGTATTTATCTACAATAGGCGTAAGTCTCGACAGCTCCTTGGCGTACTTCTGGTAGACAAGGTTGTTCTGTATCACCTTTGGGTCAGAGATCAGGCCCTGGAGCTCCTTATGGCGCTCTTTCTTCTCTTTCAGGCTCTCGAACATTCACTACTCGCTTATGTTTAGATTGCTTCGTCGCTCGCTACGCTCGCTCCTCGCAATGACGGGAACGAGTAGCCTCGCAATGACGGTTAGTTATTTTTGCTTACCTTCTTCTGCCTTGGGCTGCTCTTGCGCCTTGGGTGCTTTCGTGGGCGCCTTCTTGGCGAAGCGCTTCTTAAACTTTTCTACCCTACCCGCGGAATCCAGCAGTTTCTGCTTACCTGTGAAGAACGGATGGCACTTTGAGCAGATATCTATCTTTAGATTCATCTTGGTAGATCTCGTGTGTATCACCTCGCCGCAGGCGCAGGTGATCGTGGTCTCTTTGTACTCCGGGTGGATCTTGTCTTTCATTTCGTTGTTCTCCTTTTGGGTTTAGATCCCCGCATTCGCGGGGATGAAATTCGCACTTATGATTTACGGAAAATCATTGATTTTCGTAAATCATGTGCTCATTTCACTTAATGTGGTTTAACATCATCAAGAATTCGGCGTTGGTCTTTGTCTTCTTTAGCTTTTCAAGCAATAGCTCCATGGCGTCTACCGTGCTGAGGTCGTTTAAGACCTTCCTCAAAAGCCATATTCGCTTGAGCTCGTCATCATGCACCAAGAGCTCTTCCTTACGCGTGTTCGAGCGCTTGATATCGATGGCGGGATAGATCCTCTTCTGGAAGAGCGTCCTGTCCAGCTGGAGTTCCATGTTGCCGGTCCCTTTAAACTCCTCGAAGATAACCTCGTCCATCCTGCTGCCCGTATCGACAAGGGCCGTGGCTATTATCGTAATGCTTCCGCCCTCCTCGATATTCCTGGCAGCGCCAAGAAACCTCTTAGGCTTGTGAAGGGCGTTCGAATCGACGCCGCCTGAGAGTATCTTTCCTGAGTGCGGCAGCACAGAGTTGTACGCGCGGGCGAGCCTCGTAATACTATCGAGGAGTATCACAACGTCCTTCTTGTGCTCCACGAGCCTCTTCGCCTTCTCCAGCACTATCTCCGCCACCTGGATATGGCGTTCCATAGGTTCGTCGAATGTCGAGCTTATGACCTCACCCTTCACGGAGCGCTGCATATCCGTCACCTCTTCCGGCCTCTCGTCTATGAGAAGGACTATGGGTATGACATCCGGGTAGTTGGTGGTGATGGAGTTCGTTATCTTCTGGAGCACTATGGTCTTCCCGCTGTAAGGAGGGGCTACTATCATGGCCCTCTGCCCCTTGCCGATAGGTGTCAATAGGTCTATTACCCTGGTGGTAAGCTCATCGGGATGTATCTCCAAAAGAAACCTCTCGTTCGGGTAGAGCGGTGTCAGGTTGTCGAAGAGGGTCTTGTCCTTGGCCGACTCGGGCTTCTCGAAGTTGACTCCCTCTACCTTGAGCATGGCAAAGTATCTCTCGCCCTCTTTCGGCGGCCTTATCTGTCCGCTTACGGTATCGCCTGTCTTTAAGCTGAACTTCCTTATCTGAGATGGGGATATATAGATATCGTCGGGCGAAGGCAGGTAGTTGTAATTGGTGCTCCTTAAAAACCCGAAGCCGTCCTGCAGTATTTCGAGGACACCCTCTCCGAATATGAGCCCCTCTCCCTGGGCCTGGGCCTGCAGGATCTTGAATATAAGCTCCTGCTTTCTCAATATTCCCATGCCCTCCACCTTGAACATCTTTGCCAGTTTGCTCAGCTCAGTTATCTTCATCTCTTTGAGCTTGACGATATCGAGCTTATCGCTCTTCTTGCTGACCGACGCGGCCGTGTTGTTACTATTGGTCGACACTTTAGGCTTCTCTGTCATCTTGGATCTTCCTCCATATTTTTTCTACTTGTTTTGTTGTCGCGTAAAACGACTTGTTATTATCTATTATAAAATCTGCCATCCGCCTCTTCTTTGAGAGCGACATCTGGCTTCTAATCCTCTTCTCTACATCCTCCTTTGCGAGACCCCATTTTTTCATGCATCTCTTCACCTGGGTCTTTCTGTCGGTCGCCACCACTATGAGCTTGTCTACC
>JBDRDE010000138.1:0-3864 GCA_043821065.1 Candidatus Omnitrophota bacterium | reverse complement strand
AAAAAAGCGCTGATAGAAAAACAGAATAAAAAACCAAAGTATAAAGTGCGCGCGTACAACAGGTGCAGCCTATGCGGCCGCAGACGGGGATTTATAAACAGATTCAAATTATGTAGGATCTGTTTTAGGGAGATGGCGTCGAGAGGTGAGATCCCCGGAGTGATCAAGGCTAGCTGGTAGTAACTGTGCTATCTGCTAAGCATTGCACGCTAGGATAAGGGAGTTAGCGCCGTAAGCGCTACACAATACAGAGTTAAGTTCACAGGAGGAACAATGAGCGTTACAGATCCGATCGCTGATATGGCAACACAGATAAGAAATGCCTCGTCAGCCGGCAAAGTGAAGGTCGACGTAAAGGCTTCTAAGGTAAAAGAGGCCATACTCAAGATCCTTAAAGAAGAGGGCTTCATAGAGAATTACAAGAGGATGCCCGATAATAAACAGGATACGCTGCGAATATATTTGAAATTCAGCGAGGGCAAGAAGCCTTATATGAAAAATATCAAAAGAATATCCAAGCCCGGATTGAGAGTATATAAAGGAAACGAAGAACTGTTTCCTGTGCTGGGGGGGCTGGGCATATCAATAGTGTCCTCATCAGAGGGCATCATAACGGACAGGGTGGCCAAGGAGAAAAACCTTGGCGGTGAAGTCCTTTTGGAGGTCTGGTAAGCATGTCAAGAGTTGGAAGAAAACCTATAGCAATACCGAGCGGCATCAAGGTGCAGGTGCAGAATAACAATGTCCACGTGGAGGGGCCCAAAGGCAAGTTGGATCTAGCCATCCCATCGGAATACAAGGTAGAGCTCAAAGATAATATCATGCGCGTATCGCGCCCCTCGGATGAAAAACCGGTCATGTCCCGGCACGGCCTGTATAGAAGCCTTATAAGCAATATGTTGATAGGCGTCGAAAAAGGATACGCCAAGCAACTCGAGATACAGGGCGTTGGATACAAAGCCGCAGCCCAAGGAAAGGTCCTGAATCTATCTCTAGGCTTTTCGCATCAGGTGAACTTCCCCATCCCGGAGGGCATAACTATAAAGACCCCAAAGCCGACACAGATCGCCATAGAGGGTATAGACAAAAAACTTGTCGGAGAAGTCGCGGCTATGATAAGGGCGTATTACAAGCCGGAGCCATACAAGGGAAAAGGCATACGATACACCGACGAATACGTTCGTCGCAAAGCTGGGAAAGCGGTGGTGTAATATGAGAAAGATTACTGGAAGAGAAAGAAGACACAAAAAGATCCGCAAAAAGATATTCGGAACCGCTGATAGGCCGAGAATGGTCGTACGCCGCAGCCTGAAAAACCTCCACGTACAGCTTGTCGATGACATGGCGCGCAAAACGTTAATCTCTGTTTCGACGTCAAATCCGGATGTCAAGAGCCAGATATCGTACGGCGGCAATGTGCAGGCCGCGGGAGCGCTCGGAGCAATATTAGCCAAAAAGCTGCGCGAAAATGGGATCACAAGGGTCGTTTTCGACAGAAGCGGTTATATGTATCACGGTAGAATAAAGGCGCTTGCAGAGGCCGCGACAAAAGAAGGTATAACGTTTAAACGCAAAAGCGCAAAAGAATAAGCACAAAAACACAAAAATTTTGTGCTTTCGTGCAATAAGTTTCGCGTTTTTGTGACAAAAAAGGAGCCGACAAAGTTGACGGAGCAAAAATTTAACCCAAAAGGCAGGAAAAAGGAATCGACACAGGCGGGTCCAGGCGAGCAATGGCAGGAAAAGGTGGTCACAATCAACAGGGTCGCCAAAGTTGTCAAGGGCGGCAGGCGCTTCTCATTCAGCGCTATGGCCGTAGTAGGAGATCTTAACGGCAATGTAGGTTACGGATTGGGCAAGGCGAATGAGATATCAGAATGCATAAAGAAGGCCTTGAGCACGGCAAAGAAGCATATGGTAAAGGTCGATCTCAAAGAGGCTACTGTACCTCACAAGACAATCGGCCATTTTGGCGCTGCAAAGGTCCTGCTCAAGCCGGCCGCGCCCGGGACCGGTGTCATTGCAGGAAGCGCCGTCAGGGCTGTCTGCGAGGCGGCGGGGATAAAAAACATATTGACCAAATCGCTGGGCTCAAACAACCCCATAAATGTCGTGAAGGCTACACTTGACGGCCTCAGCAGCATGCGCTTAAAAAGAGGGTAGTTATGCTACTAAGCAAAATGAGATCGCCGAAAGGCGCCAAAAGGAAGAAGACGCGGTTGGGACGAGGCGTGGGATCAGGTCATGGAAAGACTTCATGCCGGGGACATAAAGGGCTGTTAGCTAGAGCCGGATCGGGCGGAAAGCTCGGGCAGGGATTTGAAGGCGGACAGATGCCTCTTATAAGACGTATACCAAAGAGGGGCTTTTCAGGCAGGAGAGACAATATATATCAGGTTGTAAACCTCGGATCGCTGAGTATCCTTAAAGATAAGGAGACGATCTCTCCGCAAGATATGAAAGAATGCGGTCTGGTAAAGAGCATCTCACGGCTCATAAAGGTATTAGGTGACGGCCAGATAGAGAGGGCTGTCACTGTAAGATCGCATGCATTCTCCGCTAGCGCTAAGAAGAAAATAGAAAAAGCGGGCGGAAAAACAGAGATCATCCAAAGATCGGCGAAAAAAGAGACAAAGGAATAATGTTACAAGCATTTGGCAATCTATTCAAGATACCGGATCTAAAGAAGAAAGTATTATTCACCTTAGGCCTGATCGTGATCTACAGGATCGGTGCCTATATACCTACGCCCGGCATTGACGGCGCAAAGCTCGCTCAGTTCTTTGACAATATTGCCCGGACCCAGGGTGGCACGCTCTTCGGAATAATGAATATGTTCGCGGGAGGAGCGATGTCGCGACTGACAATATTCGCCCTAGGGATCATGCCGTACATATCGGCATCCATAATACTTCAGCTCCTGACATCGGTCATACCCGCCCTCGAAAAGCTAGCCAAGGAAGGCGAGGCGGGACATAAGAAGATCACTCAATATACTCGTTACGGCACAGTTGTACTGGCGGTGGTCCAGTCTTTCTTTATCGCGCTGTGGCTGGAGAATCCCGCGCGTTTTCAGGGGATGCAGATAGTCTCAAGCCCCGGATGGCCCTTTCGTATACTGACAGTCATAACACTTACCAGCGGAACAGCCTTCATTATGTGGCTAGGTGAACAAATACAGGAGAGGGGAATAGGAAACGGCATCTCTTTGATAATAACAGTAGGGATAATCTCGAGACTACCAACAGCGGTAATACAGCTTATAAGCCTTGTAAGACCTACAGCTTCGTCTTCCACTAGCCAGCTCCAGCCATTTACACTCGTCCTTCTGGCTGTGATGCTCGTAGCGGTAGTTCTCTCGGTAGTAATGATCACGCAGGGACAGAGAAAGATACCTATACAGTATGCCAAGAGGATCATCGGCAGAAAGATTTATGGCGGCCAGAGCACATATATACCGCTGCGCGTCAATCAGGCCGGCGTAATACCGATAATATTCGCGCAGTCGCTCATACTCTTTCCAGCGACGATCGCAGCGATCGTCCCAAACGCTTTTGTGCAAAGGATGGCAGGGGCACTAAATAGGGGCGATTGGATATATAACACGCTCTATTCTTTACTTATTATATTCTTCTGCTATTTTTACACAGCGATCACATTCAATCCGATCGACGTCGCTGATAATATGAAAAAGTACGGCGGGTTCGTGCCCGGCATAAGACCGGGAAGGGCCACAGCGGAGTATCTAGATTTTATAATGACTAGAATAACGCTCCCCGGAGCGTTATTCTTAGCGCTCATAGCAATACTGCCGACCATTATAAGCTCGTCTTTAAAAGTGCCTTATCTGATAGCCAGTTTTTT
>JBDRDE010000137.1:0-9974 GCA_043821065.1 Candidatus Omnitrophota bacterium | reverse complement strand
CATGGTGCTCTTTAAGAATGAGCTCCATAGAAGGGCGCGCACCGCCGGTATCGGACCTGAAGAGGCCGCACGTATAAGGAGGGAAGAGCCGGACAGGGCGCAAAGATTGGAGATCGGCTTGGGTCAGGCGTTAGAGACGGTAAGGGATAGAATAGGATTTACATCTCACACGCCGGTACCTGCAGGGCGCAAGGTATATCCCTTAGAAATCATTAACTACTATTTTGGCAACTATTTCTGTCAGTCCGGGCTGGAGAGGAATGATCTGGATGAACTTATTAAGATGGTTACTGACGCGGAAAGCCCAGGTCTGCCGATGGATGACCTTGCCCTGGGGTGGTCTTCGTACGCCAACGGCGTAAGCAGGCTCCATGGCACCAAGACCTGCAGAAGATTATACGGCGAGCGCTGGATGAGGGCCCACCCCGACTCCGGCAGTGAAGGCTATGACAGAGACGCCATAACAAACGCTGTACATAGGATGTTCTGGCAGTCCCCGCTTTTGCAAAAAAGATCAAAAGATATTATGCGCATACCAAATAGGGCGATGGCCGGGATAAAGGCGCAGATGAAAGAGGACGCTGCCGAAGAGCTGGAGAAGATACGCGGCGTCAAGCTCGACCCTGAGGCCTTTACCATAGTGATCGCAAGAAGGCTCGCCACGTACAAGAGGAATACTTTTTTGATTAAGCATATGCTCAATCGCCTTTATAGGATAGCGGAAGAGCGCGGGATCGGGAAGGTTCAAATAGTCCTGGCCGGCAAGGCCCACCCCTGGGACCCTGCAGGGAAGAGCGGGGGCATGCTACAGGAGATAATGGCGGCCACGATTAATCCGCACCATAATGTATGTTTTGTGAAGGATTACGATATAGAGGTAGCCAAGCGCCTTATGAAGATAGCCGACGTGTGGCACAGCAACCCCATCCCGCCGAATGAGGCGAGCGAGACGAGCTTTATGAAGGCCGGCATGAACGGCGCGATAGATGTCTCGACTGCCGACGGGGCCATGCTCGAGGACGAGACGGCGATGATCTTCGGAAAAAGATATAGATTATTCTGTGTTAGAGGGTTTAGACCCACAGTCAGAGCTATATAGGCAGCGCCTGAACGATATAGAGAGAAGAGAGATAGATTCTCTGACGCAGACCTATAAGGATGTCATGGACATGTATATTGATAAGGAGAAGTGGGGCCGGAAGATCAAAGAGGTGATCGTCGAGCATACGACTAAATTCAACATGACGCGCTTCCTGGAAGAGTATGAAGAGAAAATGTACCTGCCGCTTCACCGCCGCGCATCAGTCGCTCAAACGCAGGAGGCCTCCGTAGTCGCGGCCTCCGCCACTTCAAGCGCGACAGATGATACACAGCCACCTTTGCAAGATGATGAATTACAAGGAGTTGCGAATGAGAAAACCGGTCCCGAAAAGGTAACCGGTCCCGAAAAGGTCAAATTCAGAAAACTCAGCGGTTTGGGGAAGGCCATCTGGGTATTGAAGTGGATATCGATTGCGGCGATACCGGTGGCGACGATCATGTATCTACTGAATGCCTGGACAAAGCGCGGCAAGCTGCCCATTGAAGAGTCGTTCCGTCTTTGGGGTAGACCGGTCGAGCTTGAGTTTAGGACAAGCGGCATGAGAGGGCTTGCTGTGGACATGACCGATCTCGAGGTCTATATAACGGTGCAGGGGTATCTCTCTTACCTTGAAGGGAAAGGGGAGCTGAAGCGAGGAGATACCGTAGTATTGGCAGGAGACCTGAGAGACTCTACCGAGCGCATCCTGCAGGCCGTAGCCCTGGCTATTAGTGAATATCGTTTTGCCGGGCGCGGCAGGAAAGGGCTGAGTGTAAAGTATGCCGGACGAGTGCCTTCACCGGCGCTGGTCAACTATGCCGGCGGACACGGGCATCCATCCATCATGGTAACAGGCAGCCAAAACCCAGAGGAATATAATGGATTGGTATTCTTTAATGGTGACACAGGTATTCCGAATTCACAAGAGTCGATCATAAGGGAACGCATAGATAGAGTCCGCGAGCGGGAGTATGCCAGGCCGGCCCACCCGATCTTCAGCGGAACACAGGTAGAAGATGGTCGCAAGCTAGAGAGGGCCCTAGGCGACGCCGATCCGGAAATAGCGGAATCTTTTATAGAGCGATACGTAAATATCTTTCCTGACAGGCCTCTTTCCGGAAAAAAGATCGTAGTATACGAACATTCGTCGGTAGGTAGTCAGATCCTGGCAGAGCTTCTTACAAGGCTTGGCGCAGAGGTTGTGGCCGTTGGAGCGAATGAGGACTTCGCGCCTATTGATACCGAGAATATGACAGAAGAGAACCTCCAAAGGCTCAGAGATATTTTGGCAGACCATGCTGACGCGTTCACGCTCGTCTCTATGGATATCGACGGCGAGGCGCCGATCATCATGGATGAGGCTGGCACACTCCACCGTGGCGATATGATAGGGCTTGCCGTAGATTACTTCATCAAGAGCGAATGCGCGGCCGTGCCTGTAACGGCCTCACGTACAGTAGATGATGTCTTGCGCAAGCGCGGCGTGGAACACCGCAAGACCAAAGTAGGCTTCGGCCATCTCCTCAATGCCATGGAAGAGGCTATTGAAAGCGGGCTCCAACGCGTAGTCGGATGGGAGCCTGACGGCGGGTTTATACTCGGAAGCGATATCACTGTCAGGGGCAGGCAGTTAAAGAGACTCATGACGAGGGATTCCGCTTTACCAGCGCTGATAACTCTTGTCAGCGCGGCGGATAACGGCGAGAAAGTCTCTGATGTTATGGGCTCTTCACCAAAGCCTAATATGGCTTCGGGGCGCGTGGATGGATTCTCGGCAGAAGAGTCCGACAGGATAGTTGCCATGCTGACACCGAAAGCGGCCGGTCACGCGGAAGTCGAATTTAACCCATACACAGTAGCCGTTCTGGACAGCCAAGGGCGTGTCGTTTCTACGCGCAGCAATAAATCATATATCGGATGCGAGTCCCGCGGTATCAGGGACAAGCTCGAGGAGTATTTCACGACTGAGTCCGGCTTCGGATCTATCATTGGGATAAACTATCTAGACGGTATCGAGATACGTTTTGATAACGGTGAGATCGTTCATATGCGCCCCTCACGCAACTTTGCTACATTCCGCATCATCGCAGAGAGTCCGGTTAGTGGCAGGGCGGAGGAGATAGTCAGGCTATATGTAGACCCCGATGGCGGCATACTAGCGCAGCTTAGGGGCTTGCGCGAGAGCGGCCCCATAGAAGTGCCGGAAGACGCGGTATTCCGCGCGTTCTCATTTAAAGAGCCTGAGGCCCACACCCTACCGCTCGTTCCGCATCCCCGCGCCCCACAGATTCTTACGATAAGCGAGAGCAAGCGCCTCGGTGAGCCGATGGATTACCTGGATATTATTGAGCACCTTTTTAGAAATGACGACAGTTTTCTGGATGAGACGCTTCTTAATATCTTCGGAGAGCGGTTTGACAGGGCCAATGCCGTTGAAGCCAGGCTTGATTATATAAACTCAGGCAACATGAAACATGTCTTTGAGGCGACTATCACGTTTGCCGATGGGGCTAAGCGTGTATTCTCAGTAAAACCGGTAAAGGTGGAAACCCTCATCATGCTTGATGGGGAAGGAGCCTTAAATTACATAGAACGTTCTTTAGATACTAGAAAGAGACAGAATGCAGGACAACATCCGGACCGCAGGATCCTTAGGTATGGCACGCATGTGGGAATGAACGTCGGCATGAACAACAGGATTATTATAATGACTGAAGAGTTCGTAGACGGCAGAGACCTCGAGGATATAATGAAAGACCCCAAAGCCCCGTTTCTTGAGAAGCTCCAGGCGATCGTCAATACATACAAGATGTATGGTGAGATCGCCTCGGGGGGCCGGACATTTGAGTTGTCAGACCCAGATCCCGGCAACGCCATGGCGGATAAGGGCGACATCAATGACATCAGATGCATAGACATCGATACCTTGGGGAGATTTAGGGAGTTCTACTCCAGCCCGGAGTTTGAAGGCAGATATACACATTATGGTGTCCTACTAAGCGGTAACATGGATTATTGTATCGGTCAATGCCTCGTTTCTGGAGAGCTGCTCGATGATGAGATCAGGGAGCGTCAGCGGGTCATACGCAGGGAATGGCTCGCGGGTTTCAATGAATGGTTTAGTTCTACCCTACGCCTTAGCGCGCCGGATAATCCCGATGAGAGGATCGTCCATTACCTTACCGGCCCGGCCGGACGCGATGAAAAAGTCGAACTCCTGAAACTTATACTCCAAAAGAAATGGAAAGAGGCCTGGGGCATAGTCGACGTGCCTATTGCGGGTGGTGCTGACGCGGCTACTTCGACCGTTTCGGATGAAAGTGGCTCCCCCAGCAATGAAGGCCCATTGGTCTACACATTCTCATTCAGTGAGCCGCAGGAGCCACCGATAGATCTGGGCCAGGCAGATAGCTTCCTCGAAAACGGCTATTACCGGATAAGTAATGATCTTTATCTGGGTGACGATAAGCGTCCATCCGGTGAGACGGACGCGCGCGTCTACCTGGGTGTTATTGAAGCCTGTTTCAGGCAAGACGTCCGCCTTATAAATAGGACATTCCTAAATATTTTTGGTGAGCGGTTTGACAGGGAGAAGGCCGATACGGTGCGGCTTGAGTATATAGGTGAGGGCAATGTGAAGCACGCATTCAAGGCGAATATCACGTTTACGGATGGAAGCGAGCGGGTCTTCTGCCTAAAGGCCATAAAGGCAGCCACGCTTCACGGTTTTGATAATCCATGGGATGAAGAAGGCGAAGACAATTACGTGAAACGGTCTTTGAGCTTTAGGGGATACCGAGCTTCGTGGCGCTGGGATAAGCAAAGAGGGGATTTCGTCAGGAATGAAAAAGCGGCCATAGATCCACGCGTATTGAGATACGGAGCCCAGTCTACGATATGGTATGGTTGTTCGAGTCCCGGGGCTTTGTTTCAAACGTCCCAAGGGCGCACGATAATCATGACTGAAGAGTATGTCGAGGGAGATAAACTCGACGAGATAATAGCGGACGAAAGCCTACCGTTTCTTTATAAGCTCAGGGCCATTATGAATGCCTACGCGGTGTACGAGGGTCTCGCTTCCAGCAATAGCGCCTACGAGCTATCCGATCCGAAGCACCATAACATGATGGCGATAAACGGGGATATCGACGACTTCAGATGTTTAGACACGGACACGATGGGGCGATTCAGAAGGGTATATATAGAAGGAAGCATGAAGGGTAGATACGCGGATTATAGCGCGTTTTTGTCCGATTGGACGGAGCGCTGTATAGGGTGGTGCAAAGTTTCAGAGGAGGAATTGGATCAGGAGATCATCAGTAGCCAGGAAGAGATACGCGCTCAGTGGCTCGATGGATTTACTGGACCGGCCGATATGGTCATTAGCTACCTCAGTAGGGCAATCGAGCGCGATGAAAAAGTCGAACTCCTGAAGCTTATCCTGCAGAAGAAATGGACAGAGGTGTCGAGTATAGTCGAAGCTCCTACTGCGGGTGGGGCCGCCATGACTACCTCCGCTACAGAGGGCGCTGAAGAAGGCGATGGAAGAGGTAGAAACTTTTTAGACGATTTTAAGATACATCCGGCAGTCATAATCTGCGCTGCGATCGGCTTTGGCGCACTTGTGGGAATCCTGACCGGTAGGTGGGGTCTCGCCGGAGTGATCGTATCTTTGGCCCCGCTTGCGATCACGAACGTCGAGTGGCATGGAGAAGGACGCAGACGGCGTCGTCCCAAACGAGAAGGCGCGCTCAGTCTAGCGGCCGGGCTGGCAAGCGCCGACGATAGGGTCTTTAATAGAGCCGCAATCACTATAGTCACAAGCCTCAATCAAGCACCATGGGCTGATGGGGCCAGAGCGAGTTCGCAGGTCGAGTCCACCACAAGGCTTCTTACCGCCCAGAGCTCTATTGGGGATGGACGCATCGTATCCGCATTGGAGGTTCTCGCGGAGGCTCTAGCATCCACTTCCAGGGACCGGAGAGTCAAGGCCCATGAAGTCTTTGTAGAGCTCGTACATGCTTCAAATCGCTACGCATATCCCGATCTCACCTCACATATAGCGCGGGTAGGCGCCGATACCGAAAGCTACCAAGGCCATACAGTCGTTGAGCTCATTGCCGAAAACCTTACAAGATACCATGACGACCCTGATACGCTAGCAGCCGCGCTCAAGGCCCTGCATGTCTTTTTGTCGCCGCAAAGAGGACCATTGGTTGCGCAAGTATGCAATATTGGAGAGACTCTTGCGGAGAGTGTCGACACTTTGAGAGAGCACCAAACGGACGAAGTGCATAACTTCGCCAATAGAGTATCTATTCTCATCGTTCAGGCAATGGCTAGGCGCAAAAGAATGGCCGAGATAGAACCGCTTGTGCGAAACCTGGCAGATCCTAATGGCGCGGCATTTGGCCATGGCATAGAGAGTATACACGATATGATAGAGGCCGTGGACCAGGAAGGAGTGCACGGCGAACTCGACCGCCGCATCGGAGACCTTCACATGCACCTTGTAGCACCGGTTGAGTTAGGGCACGGCACAGAGAGGACCGGTCTTCAGCTTCTTATTAGAAACACGGTACACAGAGAACCCGAGAGGCGCCTTAGCGCTCTCAACGCGATAGAGGACCTATTAGCGGTTTCTGTTCTGCACTCTTCTGCGTTGACTCAGGATATAGCCCGAACACAGGTAATAATGCGAGGCCATCAAGATGAAGTTGGTTTGGTCGAGACTCTCCTTACAGCGCTCATCGAATTTTCCGAAGAAGAAGATACTGTAATAGCCGTTCTAGACGTCTTTCTCGAGATTACCAATTCTGAAAATAGAGAGATGTTGGCCGGTATTGCAAATCTCGGAGAGTATTTTACCGATATGCTGACAGCGTTTGATGAGTATGGAGGCGAAACCGCCGCGCAAAAGGTGCAGATGCTATATAGGGATTTTAGTAGGCTGGGAATGTTCGGGAGGGGCAACGAAGGCGATCGAGGAGGTAGCACATCGACGGCGGAAGAGATAGATGAGAGCTGGCAGAGGATGGTCGATGATTCTATGGAGGAGATCAATGCATTTGTAGATAAGTTTGCAACATATCTAAAAGGCGGAGAGGATGTTGAGAAACCCGCGAGCGGGAACTGGCTCAATATCGCATTTGTACAAGAAGATAGAGGCGAGAAGTTCTATTTTGAAGACGATGTTTATAGAGAGGCGAGGATAAATGCCGCGAATGTGGCGGATCATGACGATCTAATGGCCGTAGTGGATGAGATCATGATAGAGTGGTTCAGTTATTATATGCGCATCTTTATGGATAGAAGATTTAGCGAAGATAATCCTAGACGTGATATAGAGATAAGAGGGCATGATAAGTGGGAAGATTTCTGTATGAGTAAGATCTATCCAAAAATCAATATGAGCGACATCAAGGAAAAGCGCGTACTCGATATCGGTACTATGCTGGGGTTATTCCAGAGGCTATGCGAGAGCCAGGGCGCGCGTGATTCGATCGGCATAGATATATCTGAAGAGGCGATCAAGGAGGCGAAAAGACGCTATCCAGAGATAAAAGACCGTTTCCGTGTGGGCAACGGATTTGACCTATCTGAAATTGATGATGAGAGCATGGATACCGTAATGTTCTTGTCTGTCTTACATTTCTTGCCAAACCGCTTGCGCTATCTATTATTGAAGAAGGCATTGGCTAAACTAAAGCCCGGCGGCTGCCTCTATGCCTTTAATTTCTGCACGTCAAGAGACGTATTTCCCCATGGTTATACTGATACTGAGATCCATTGGGATGATGCTCAATGGATGGAACACCTCACCGCCCTGGGCTGTGTGGAGTCTATGGAAAGGAATATAACCTTTATCGCTACGGCCCAAGGAGCCCAATTCCCAGCTTATGGCGCGCGGCTTATCCGGATAACAAAGAGAGCTGAAGTACCTGCACCTACCTCCACCTCTTTCGGAACCGTTTTACTCGATCCTAACACACCGTCATACAATGAGTTAGAGATGCTACCAAGTACGGCTGTTGCGGTCGCAGAGCGTACACAGCCACTATCGGAACCCGTTACGTTACAAGTAGTTACAACCGACAAAAGCGGTTCAAAAGTAGTATTACAACAGGCAAAGGATGAAGGATACGACCTTAAGAGGACACAAGAGATATGGATAGAGGCCTACAGGAGATACCAGGCGACTCTGGTAAAAGAAGGAGTCTTATACGAAGGCCAGCCCGGAGTCATTACAGCGGATGAGATAGAGCCTGGTAGGAGAACCCGCACCGCTGCCAATAATGAGAGAAGGCAGAGGATGGACCAGTGGCGCGAAGATCTGGGGGAGAAGAAAGAACCAGAACGCAGGGCTTCAAGGCGTGAGGCGCCTAAGGCTTCTACATCGACTGCGGATAGCGGAGGTAGAACGCCTATATACGAATTGGCAGAGGCCGAGCTAGTGCCCGGCAAGACGCTTGTGTGGAGCCCTAACAGGGCAAAGAATACCAGAAATTACGCGAGCGGGGTTGGCATCTTTATCGGGTTTACCGCAGGGCGCGAGGTTGGCGAGGTAGGCATAGAGGCGCAATTTGTGGAGCCGCATCCTTATAACAGCGCGAGAATAGATACATTCTACTACAAGATGTCTGGTGGCAAATTGGCCCGTCCAATGATCGACATGCTCTATCGCGCTAACGCCACGGACAGGGCTGAGCTGGATAGGACTGAATCGGGTATGCGGGCACGGCCCGCGCAACCTACCGCACAAGAGGCGGCTTCTGTAACAAGGGAAGAGCTCGAGGCACTTGTACGTCAGATCGAGTCCGCGCAAGACGGCTGCTTGGACCCTACCAGATTCTTCATACCTAGAAATACGAAAACATATATGCGTTATGTCAAGGAAAGAAGGCTTGCTGTTGACCAAAGAGTAACCGCGCTAAAGGCGTTTAACGCGCTATTGGAGCGCAGACAGGATAGGTTAGAGGCCGAAGAGGCCGCAAGACAGGGCGATATGAGTAAGTTCAAAATAAAGGCCCGTTCGGAGGCGGAGCATTTTATTATATACACGATATTCGGCGTGGCCACGGTTGTTTCCGATATCAGCTTTATTAATGGGATAAAAGACAGCCTCGGAGAGTTTGAGGAGATTTTCAGGGATAAGATAGATAGCGACGGCAAGATAAGACAGGCTGTGATCGATGAAATATTGGAACGCCAGGATGGGAATAGCCGGTCAGGATATGTAAAGAATTGGATGAGGGATGAAGGGCTGAGCGTTGACGAAGCGAAAGCCAGGATAGTAAGAGCGGTCCCGATAGCCGAGGAGATCATAAGAAACAGTATCCGGCCCGCATACGACGCGGCAATGGCCGCCAGAGACGGAGGTGCGGGCGCAACCTCGACCGTGCAGGAGAAGCCCATCACGATGAAGTCGACCCCGGAAGAGGTAATGGCGAAGATAGTGGAGATGGTAGAAACTGTTAAGGATGGATTTACGGGAGACGGCAGAACGCATTTTGTATTTGAAATGCATCAAGCCCAGCATCTTATTAAAGAAAGAATTGAGAAGGCGCTGCCCAGAGCAGATATTGTTATTATGGAAGCACCTCCAGTTATGATGCACATATATAACCGTTTAGCACAGGGAAGGATTACAGTAAATGAAGCTATGAAACCGCATGGGACAGTAGAAAAGGATACGGCCTTTATCGAAATGCAGCGGGCAATTATGACATATGTTGAAGGGTCTGGGAAATTGTTCGTCTGCCCACCTAAAGACCAGGATTCTCCAACCTTGAAAGAATTGTCCCAATACGAAAAAACTTATAAGGAGCATGTAAAAGAATTCACAAAAACACTTAACACTGATGATCTTGTACAAGCCGGGCGAGAGCACATC
>JBDRDE010000136.1:0-6128 GCA_043821065.1 Candidatus Omnitrophota bacterium | reverse complement strand
GTGTAGGTCCACTTGCCCTCTTGCGGGTTTATCCAATGGTCGTGTACCCCCAAGACCACTTCCTGCCTGTAGACCTCGAGGTCTTCAAGCCCCCCGGGGAAAGCCCTGTGTATTCTCGGTTCGCTCATAGGGTCGTCTATGGCGATCATCATGGTGCAGTCTTTGCTCAAGGGCTCACCATCTTTATCATACTCGGTCCTTATGTCTATGCCGTTATGCCAGACCTCGAGTACTGCCTTCTCCCAGGCCTCAGGTATGGTCTTGCCGCGGACCGATAGAGCGGGGATCCCGTTGTTCATAATTTTATTATCTCTCCTTTTATTTTATCGTTTATCTCGAGTATGCCGTAACCGTTCTGACGGGTGAATATGGTGTCGGTAGGGCTTCCCGGATTGAAGTATAGTACACCTTTTTTTACAACATTTACAGGCGAATGGGAATGGCCGAATACGACAACATCGACGCCACTGAATTCTTTGCTCACCCTCTCCAGCAGGCCGAAGGGCGGGCCGAACCCGTGCATGAGGCCTATCCTGAACTTACCCGCGGTTATTATCTCTTTGGTCGGCAGGTTATACTGAAGCTCCTGGTCGTCCATATTTCCGCAGACCGCCTTTGTCGGGGCGATCCTCTTCAGAACACTTAATACATCAGGCGAAGTCAGGTCGCCCGCATGGAGTATGAGGTCTACATTCTTGAAATCCTCGAGCATCTTTTTGGGGAGTTCCAAGGCTGTACGAGGCATATGTGTGTCGGATACCACGCCTATTCTCATATTATCTTTTCGCATCTCTTCTGTATTTAAAGTCCACGATCAGCTCTTTGCCGTAATGGGCCATTAGCTGGTTTAGTGTATCTATGGTCCAGATAGATATCTTCCCCTCTTTCGCCAGTAGATGCGCATTCATCTCTATGCCTGAGAGGGCGATCAATATCTTTTTCTGAAGCGCCAGCCTGGGGATCTTGCACCTTTCGGCGAAGTCTATTATGTCGAGATCCTTTAATTCGTTGTGGCTGACCGACGCTATCCAGGCCTTTTTGCCCGTTTTAGCGATAATATACGGATCGCCGTTCTCGAAGTGTTTTATATCTATAGACGAGAACAAGGGCAGTTTCTCTTCTTTTTCTGATAAGGTTATTGCTTCAGAGTTGAAGAGGCCGAAGATGCCGGCGACGCGCGATAGTATGTCTTTCGTCTCTTCCCTGACGAACGCGCCTATGAGATCCTTCATCTCAGCGCGGAATATCCTTATCCTGTCTGGAAGATAGCTTATGATGGCGGATCTCTTCCTTTGATAAACAAACTTGAGCCAGAATCCGAACATCTTGTCAACGAATTTATAAAACGTCCCGTTCTTATACAGGATATTCATCTCAGACAGGTCGTCCATATATTTTGATACGTCACCCGTCCTTTTCTTGACTGACTTAGCTATCTCTTTGAGCTTATATGAGCCGTTCGCGACCGCGAGGAGTATGGATATATATGTATCGGAGGGCTTTCTCTGCTTTAACACCTGCAGTGAGCTGCTAAGGTACTGGAATATGCAACCCTTGGAGTTAAAAAGCGTCTTCTCAAGCGCGTCTATGAGTGCTTCCTGGTCCACCCTCTTGAACGTCATAGATGCCACCACATCCTTTAGGGCCTGGCTTGTGGCATCCAGGTAGAATGGGTTTCCTTCCGTCAGCGATATGATGAAGTTCTTGATCTCAGGCGGTATTCTCATGTACCTGAATCTGCCGTCGAGAAAATCGGAGGAGTTCTTTATAGTAAAACCGTTGACCTGAATAACCTCAAAATTACCAAAAAGAAGAGAGAGCTTTTCGTTCAGTATCCTCTTTACGGTAGCGACCCGCGAGCTCGTTACTATGTACATGGTATCCTTCTGGATCATTATCTTCTTGCCGAAATTCCTGAAAGGGTGTTTTACGTTCAGAGATGAGAGATTGTGGAACTCATCCAGTATGATCACGCATGATTTGCCGGTCTCGCTTTTTACGACGCTTGTAAGGTCGAACAAGAGCGAATAAGCCGAATCGAGATCTCTCTTTCTTATCATATCATGGATATCCCTGACAGACTTAACGGTCGAGGGTATAAACTGCCTCGCTTCTTCGATCAGCGCCTCGTACTCTTCCCCGGGCTCCAGGCCTTTAGATTTTAGGAAATTATAGATAAGAGATCCGGTGAATCTTTGCGCGAAGAAGAGAAAAGGCTCATCGGTTATCTCCACGTAGATCGGAAGTATCCTGTTATCGTGGAAATTGTAGAGGAAATGGTGAAGTATAGATGATTTTCCCGCCAGGTTCTGCCCCGTGAGGGCGACGTTCTGCCTGTACCCTTCCGTCAAGGCGTTGACCCTCTTTTTTAAGAGCTCAAGGGTCTCGTCTCTTCCGAAAAAATCCCTGCCTATAACTGGTTCGCTAAGTGTCATGGTAAAAAGTGCAATGGGTTCTGCGGCTCATGCTTTTTGCGTATCTCGAAATGGAGCCGGGGCGAAGCGGCCCTGCCGCTTTGTCCCGCTTTCGCTATGACCGTGCCTTGCCGCACGTTCTGCCCGGTTTCCACCAGTATCTGTGAATTATATGCGTAGACGGTTGAATATCCGTCATCGTGGTCCAGGATTATGGTCATGCCGAAACCTTTCATCTTATCGTCTATAAATGAGACCTTACCGCTCCTAGATGCGGCCACAGGCTCACCGTGGCGTGCCTTGATATCTATCCCCTTGTTATTTACCTGTTCAGTGGTGCTCCCGTAATAGGATATTATTTTGCCTTTGATCGGCCAGATGAACGATCTCTCTTTCGGTACATCGCCGAAGCCTTTGGCGTCCGCCTGCGGTATGAAGAGCACCTGCCCCTCATAGATCTTCTTTTTGTCTGGGAGGCTGTTCGCTGCCGCGAGTGTTTCGAGGTTTACGCCGTACATCTTAGATATCCTCCAGAGCGTCTCTTTCGCCCTTACCTTATGGTAGAGGCCGCTCTCTTTTTTTTGTACGGGGCGTGACGGAGCCGTGACCTCGCCCATTCCCGCGCATCCGACCATGAAGATCGTTAGGCAGACCAAAACAGGATATACGAAAAACCTTATTTTAACCATATCAATAGAAGAGAGCCTCTATAGTGTCATCCCAGCCGAAATTATTCAAAAGCCAGTGATCTTTAGGTTTATAGAACGTAAATACCCAGCGTATCGCGTGGTTCTCGAATTTTTCTATATAAATGTACTTGAGGAACGTGTCCTTTACTTCTTGCGATTTAATAAATTCGTATCCGACAGCTTTGCCGAACCTCTGCCCGACCATGCCCAACTGCTGCATAGTCTGCATGCGAAGGGAGAGGAATTCTGACTCAGGTACGGGGAATATCGGCTGTATAAGATCAAAGGCGCCCTGAATGTTGCCGGCGTATATCTTGATCATGCACTCCTCGCAGAGTTTCCTGGCCCTCTCTTGGGATTCCAGCCCAATTTCTGTTATGGGCGCGTTTTGCATGCCTAAGGATGTGCCCTGCGTGTCCATGGTTGCGGGCGTCTCGCCCAAGGGTACGTTCTGTGTATCCATATCCGATTCTTGAGCGTGTACCGGCATAGCCGTAATAACGAGTAACGCAACAGCGAACATTAGCACATTTTTCATAGCAATCCCTCACTTTTTGCCCCGAAGGCCAAATCGTTTAGTGGAGCGGGTGAGGAGAATCGCCTCCTCCGGCTCGCGGTGCTCGCCTGCGGAGGCCCACCTCGCTCGCTGTCGGCCGGTCCTTGCAGCCTATTGTCTCACAGTGGCTGCGTAGGACTTACGGCCTTTTCCTCGCTAATCGCTCGGCGCTCACTCGCTTCGATTCTCCTCACGATACGCCGAAGAGTCTTCAATGTAGAGATACTGGAGCGGGTGAGGAGAATCGAACTCCCGTATATAGCTTGGGAAGCTATCATTCTACCACTGAATTACACCCGCTCAATGAGACCTGTATTTACAAAAATCTTCGATTTTTGTAAATACACTCCCCAACTTTTAACGAACGGTCGAATTGACTCCGCCGAATATGCTAAAATTTCAGAATGAAATTTTAGCATGTCTTATGAGGCGGAGTAATCGCCAACATTCTCAAGCATCGCCTCGCAAAGACTGCATTAGAATTTTGTTCCAAAATTCTAATGCGCTCGGCGATGTTAATTCGCAGACGGCCAACTTGCCATAGGCATCGCCTATGATTTACGTCACTTCGTGACGTAAATCATCTGCTCATTAAAATTACACCCGCTTGTCACAAAAACACAGAACCACACCCAGAACACACGCTTACAGAAACACAAAACAGCATCTTATAGATATTTTTTTCCTATCACCACTAAAGGTTATTTATGCTGAGCCCTTTTGTGTTTTTGTAAGGACACCCATTCCATGCCGTTTTGTGCTTCTGTGTCTAAAACCGTACCAACTTCTGGAACTCTTTGTATCTCTTGTCAATAAGCCTTCTGTTGAGCTGGATAAGCCTCTCCAGGCTGAAGGCCTCTACATTATATGAGGCCATGACGCTGCCGAATATCATCGCCTTTTTTACGGCCGTCTCGGTTATTGAACCCAACTGACTCAGATAACCCATCACGCCTCCCGCGAAGGTGTCACCTGCTCCCGTCGGGTCATATATATCTTCCAAAGGAAACCCTGGCACCGAGAAGAAGTTCTTTTTAGTGACCAGGAGGCATCCGTGCTCCCCTTTTTTTATTATGACCATCTGAGGCCCGAGCTTGAGTATGTATTTGGCCGCTTTGAGAAGGTTTGTCTCTCCCGAGAACTCCCTTGCCTCGGAATCGTTCGCCAGGAAGAGGTTTATCTTTTTCAGGAGTTTCGCGAGCGAGCCCCTCTTGTTCTCTATCCAGAAGTTCATGCTGTCGCACGCTACAAACCGGGGCGAAGAGGCTTGTTTGAGAACGTTATGCTGAAGGTCAGGATCTATATTCGCAAGAAATATATTCTTTGCTTTGCGCCATTCGGATGGTATCTTTGGCTTGAAAGTCTCGAAAACGTTGAGCTCTGTCGATATGGTCTTGGCTACATTCATGTCGAATTCGTATCTGCCCTTCCAGTGAAACGTCTTGCCGGGTTCGATCTGCAAGCCCTTTGTATCTATGCCGCGCCTCTGGAGAAGCTCTATGTGCCTCTTTGGAAAGTCTGTCCCTACTACGGCTACGAGCATGACATCGGTGAAGTAACTCGCCGATATCGAGAAGTACGTGGCGGACCCTCCCAAGAGATTATCGTGTTTTCCGAAAGGCGTCTCCACAGAGTCCAGCGCTACCGAACCTACGACCAGTACACTCATTGTTTTTTTTGCTCCTGACCCCGGACCTCTGACTCCGGGCTTATCTTAAGACACTCTTCCCCTCTTTTTATAGGGCAGAATTCATTGCACATCGAACATACATCATCTGTCTTAGGCGCTGAGGCGTTCCTATACTCTCTGGGTTTGACAGGATCCAGCGCCAGCGAAAACTGCTTCTGCCAGTCCCTGAGCTTTCTCGCCTTCGATATGGATATGTCCCAATCCATGGCCCCCTTTACGCCTTTTGCTATGTCCGCAGCGTGAGCGGCTATGCGGGAGGCGATCACCCCTTCTTTTATATCCGCGTTATCCGGAACTCTCAAATGTTCGGAGGGTGTGACATAACAGAGAAAATCGGCGCCGTGGCTTGCCGCGATAGCCCCGCCTATGGCGCCAACGATATGGTCGTAACCCGGCGCCACGTCAGTTACGATCGGGCCGAGCACATAGAAGGGGGCTTGCGCGCAGAGAGACTTCTCTAAGGCGATATTGTAAGCGATCTGGTTGATGGGTACGTGGCCCGGACCTTCTATCATCACCTGAACGCCGAAATCCCTCGCTGCGGAAGCGAGCCTGCCCAGGACGATCAACTCTTGTATCTGCGCCTCATCGCCCGCGTCTTTAATGGAGCCCGGCCTCATCCCATCGCCGAGGCTCAGTGTTATATCATACGCCTTTGCTATTTCTAATACACGGTGGAAGTTTTCATATAATGGGTTCTCTCTGCCGGTCTTCACTATCCAGTCAACTATGAGAGACCCTCCCCTGCTTACGACGTCAAGTATGCGCTCTCTCTTCTT
>JBDRDE010000135.1:0-2340 GCA_043821065.1 Candidatus Omnitrophota bacterium | reverse complement strand
CTCTTATATAAGGATTTGATCTGATCAATGAATTATCATCCCATATAAATTGGCCACCGATCGAGTTGGCATAGACGATAAAACCCAATATGATTATCAAAATAACGGACATCAGGATGATCTTTTTATCAGCGGGGAGGGTCGTATCGTTGGATAGCGGAGCTTTCGATCTCTTTTTTTTAATATCTTTTTGCTGCTCGCGTTTCATTAGGGAGATTAGGATACCACGCTTTTAACATTGCTTCTCTGGCGCATTTTACACTACAGGCCTACATATCACCCTTCTACTATCGGTTTCTCCTGGCTCGCGAACCAAGCAGCGGGGTCCTTAAGATACTCATATGTGTTGGATATCATCTCAAAATGGCTCTCTTCTTCTGACAAAAGGAACTTGTAAAGCTCCTTTATCTCCGGATCGGAAACGCTCTCAAACACCTTTTTATAGAAGGCGTAACCCTCGTTCTCCATCTTCATGGCGATCTGGTATGCCTTTAACTCGTCCGCTTTGAATATGGTATTCTTAAGGGTCTCCGCCTCACGCTTGCCGAATATGAGCCTCTCATCTATCGTCTTGTGCCGGGGCATCACCTTGCAGAGTTGTGGTGCCTTATCTTTTTTAGAGATGTTCTCACAGTACCCTTTGATCGCCACTATGTGGCGCGTCTCGTCGTCCGCCAGTGCCTCAAAAACCCTTTTGCCAAGCTCGTTCCTGCATTCTTTGGCGGATTTTAAATAGAATTCGCGCCCTTTCTCCTCCATCTCTATAGAGGTGGCAAATGCCTTCATCAACTCCTCTTTCTTCTCCATCTCTTCCCTCCCCTGGCGTTATTTGATATATTTTCGAACTTTGATGCGACTCTACGATCCGTGAAAAACAATATGATAAAAATGTGATACATAATAGAGCTCGTGTCTCTTAGATAAGTCGGTATCTTCAGTATCTCTCCGGTAAATCTGATGACGTCTAAATAGAGAAGTATTTTAAGCATTATAACATATCCGGAGAAGAATAGGATCAATATCCTGGCCCATCTTCTATGGTTAAGGATCCCGTACCCCAAAAGAGAGGACATCGTTGCGGAAGCGATAACGAAAATAAATACGCCCGTAGGTTTTTCCACTACAGAGAATAGATCGAAAAGGATAACGAAGAGTATGGTCATAAGACCGAGTAAAAGCTCGATGGCACCAACAATATCTATCGCGGCATCTCGGGCCTTCGCGCTAAATAGTCTCTTCATAAAAGCAAAGGCTCCTTCACTTTACTTACTGAATATGATTAAAACATATAAACAGGATAAGTGTAGCATACAATAAAAAAAAAGGCAAAAATTATAATCTTGCCTTGCGGAAAACAAAACTTGCGATGATCACCGCTAGGGCGCATATAAGGATGAATAAGTCGCCGAATCTTGTGTAGAAACTCGCGCTCTTTATTATATCTATGCTCGCGGTCTTAAATCCGGAAATAAATATCTCGTCTCCGGAGATATTTACGCTGTCGAATATCCTGCCCGTTCTGTCGATAAAGCAGGAGAGGCCTGTATTTGCCGCGCGGACCACCGGCACCCTGTTCTCTACGGCCCTAAATACCGATGACTGAGCGTGCTGGTATGGGGCGGGGCTTTTCATGAACCAGGCGTCGTTGGTGGTATTCACTAAGAAGTCGGCTCCGCCTTTCACAAACTCCCTCACTAGGCCCGCAAATATATCCTCAAAGCATATAAGGACGCTGAATCTTGTTCCATCTTCAAGCTTGAAGACCTTACGCTCTTTGCCCTTTTCAAAAGCGCCTATAGGCTTATCGACAAATCCCCTTATGAATCCGATCAGGTCTTCAAATGGGATATACTCCCCGAACGGGACCAGATGGAGCTTATCATACCTCCCGGCAATATCGCCGTTTTTTCCTATAAGAAAAGCGCTGTTATATATCTTATCATCCTGTTCACTATATGAAGGGGCTCCTATAAGAAGCGTCGATCCCGTCTCGCGCGCGAGGGTGGTCACATCTCTAAACAGTTCCTCATCCTCCATATATCCGGGTAGTGATGTCTCGGGCCATATAACGAGATCGGGCCCCTCTTTCGCAGCCGCCTCCGTAAGCGCGCTGTACTGGGACCAGATGTAGCCTCTCAACTCCGGATCCCATTTTATATGCTGCGCTATGTTTCCCTGTATGAGAGATACCTTGACGCTGTTTTTAGCATCCGGCTGGGTGTTCAGCCTAAAATATCCATACCCTGATACGCAGGATATTAACACAAAAGATATGATGACCGCCCAGCCGCTCTTTTTGATACCTTTATCTGCCAGGGTATATATGATCACGTTTATGGC
>JBDRDE010000134.1:0-2262 GCA_043821065.1 Candidatus Omnitrophota bacterium | reverse complement strand
CAACATCGCCAAGGTCGAGAAGCAGAGCATAGACGGTAAGGAGAGGCTCTTGTGTGTCCATAGGAAGGGCGCGACACGCGCCTTCCCTCCAGGACACCCCGAATTACCCGATAGGTATAAATCTATAGGCCAGCCGGTCATTATACCGGGAGATATGGGGAGGAATTCATTCCTTCTTGTCGGCACTGCCAAGGCGGCTGAGAGTTTCTATTCAACCTGCCATGGGAGCGGGAGGGTCCTCTCGAGAACGGCCGCTATAAAAAGGTGCGCCGGCCGCTCGATATCCAGGGAACTTGAGCAAAAAGGGATAATAGTAATGGCTTCGGGCAGGGCGACCCTGGCTGAAGAGGCGCCAGAGGCGTATAAAGACGTAAACGATGTTGTACATGTAGTCCACGAAGCCGGTATATCAAAGAGGGTCTGCCGTATGCGACCGCTGGGAGTCGTTAAAGGGTAGAAGGGAGTCCTGAGCGAAGCGAAGGGCGGACCCCTAGGCGTGGTGAAAGGTTAACTTATGCTAGATCTAAAATTCATAAGAGAGTCGACAGACGTGGTTAAGAAGTCTCTAAAAGACAGGGGGCTCGATCTCGATGTAGATAAGCTCCTAGACCTGGACTCGCAGCGCAGAAAGATCATCACAGAAGTGGAGGCTCTCAAGAGCGAGAGGAACAAAGCCAACCAGGAAATTGGCAAAATGCTGAGAGAGAAGGAAGACACCACCAAGCGCTTAGAAGAAATGAAGGCTATATCCCAAAAAATCAAGAAAATGGACACAAAAGTGGGGGTATTAAGTCAAAATATAGATGAGTTGGTGCTAGCTATCCCAAATATACCCCATTCATCAGTGCCTGTTGGGCCAGACAAGTTTGCCAATAAGAAGGTTAGAGAGTGGGGTGAGGTCAAGAAATTACCATTCAAACCCAGAAACCACCTCGAATTAGTAGAGCTTTTGGACATAATGGACTTTAACCGGGCAGCTAAAATAACAGGCACCGGGTTTGCCTTATATAAAGGCATGGGCGCAAGGCTCGAAAGGGCACTCATAAACTTTATGCTCGACCTTCACACAAAGAAGCACGGCTATACAGAGGTCTTCCCGCCATTCCTGGTAAATAGGGCCTCTATGACAGGCACAGGGCAACTACCCAAGCTTGAAGAGGACATGTACGCCTTAAAAGACGACGACCTATTCCTGATCCCCACAGCGGAAGTTCCTGTTACAAATATGCACAGGGACGAGATCTTAAGCGATGAGGATCTGCCCATATGTTATACCGCCTATACGGCATGTTTCAGGAGAGAAGCGGGTTCTTACGGCAAGGATGCCAAGGGCCTTGTAAGGGTCCATCAGTTCGACAAGGTGGAACTGGTTAAGTTCGTCAGGCCGGAAGATTCATTTGAAGAGCTTGAGAAGCTCTTAAAGGATGCCGAAGAGGTGCTGCAGCTGCTAAAGCTGCCCTACAAAATATTGGCGCTTTCTACCGGAGACATAAGTTTTGCGGCGAGCAAATGCTACGATATAGAAATATGGGCCGCGGGCAGCGGTTCCTGGCTCGAGGTCTCAAGCTGTTCTAACTTTACGGACTTCCAGGCGCGCCGGGCCAATATAAAATATAGACTCAAGAACTCTAAGAAGACAGCCTTTGTCCACACCTTAAACGGATCAGGGGTGGCGCTCGCCAGGCTGGTAATAGCTATATTGGAGAACTACCAGCAAAAAGACGGCAGCGTTACTATTCCCGAAGCCTTGAGGCCATATATGGACTCTTTAGAGGCTATAAAACCAGAGTAGTAACCGTAGCAAAACTGTCATTCCGGCTTTTGAGCCGTTATATGTATTTGGCGAAAAATGCCGGAATCCAAAACCTATATGTTTAGCAAAGCAGCAAAGGGTGTAACAGGGGTTCTTCTTATACCTGCTTTGATAGGTGTCTCAAAGTCGTTCTTTGAAATATTAACCGGCATGGGCGGCACAAGTGGCGTCGGCTCAAAGAAGTTTCTTATGGGAGCCCTGGCGTATGTGATAATGCACCTCTTTATCGTAAAGCCTAATTATATCTATGTGTTTGGCCACGAGATGATGCACGCGGTCGCTACCTTCTTGTGCGGCGGGCGCGTAAACTCATTTAGGGCCTCAAAAGAGGGTGGGGCGGTAGAGACGACCAAGACGAATGCCTTCATAACCCTGAGCCCCTATTTTGTTCCGACATATACGCTCTTATTTTCTATTCTCTATATTGTGTTGCCGCTTTTTATAAAAAT
>JBDRDE010000133.1:0-4553 GCA_043821065.1 Candidatus Omnitrophota bacterium | reverse complement strand
AACCAGGCATAAAAAGGCTTTGCTCTTTTTGATGAATTTCCTGTTCCGAATTTTGTGTTTCATGTATGTTTTCATTTTGGTCACCAATAAAAAACTCTTATTTCGGTAACTGACTGCCATGCCCCTATTCAGGATTTAGGCTCTTGAGTTTTACGCCCTCGGCTTTCGCTGAGTTTGCCTTTGTCGCTTAAGAGTGAATTCAATATAATTCATTGCCAAAGAACACCGTATATCGCCATCTATATTATACCATATATAGTAGGATATGCAATGGCTAACTAGCTTACTTTTTTATGTTTTACAAATAGCTCTACGCCATTAGGAAATTCTGCCTGATTTTGGATCTATGGATGGAAATATGTGCCTGGTAAGGGTAAATCTGATAAATGCGGCATATTTGAAAATCGCGTCTATTATGAGTTTTATCGCCCTAATTTCCCTTTTAGCCTCTCTATATAGTAACTGGTACGCGCATATCCAGGTAACATACTTTGGACTTGATCAAACTTCGCTTTAGCTTCAGTATATCTACTATCCCAATAAAGATTAACTGCATCTCTGTATACCAGAGATACTTCATCCTCTGATACCTTTGTCTGCGAAGACGTTATCTGCATGGCGCCCGCAGGCGTGGCGGTTTTGGCCGGTATGGCAATAACTGGTCCTGGCTTATTCTCTCGCTTCACATTTTGGGCAATCTTTTTAGTAGCCTTGCGCTCAGCTGATTCAGCCTTTAGCCTTGCGGCCTCTTCCTTCGCTTTTTTGGCGGCCTCTAACTTAGCCTTTTTCGCGGCATCCTTTTTAGCTCTGGCCTCCTGCCGCGTCTTCAGCTCCATCTCTTTAGCCTTCTTGTCAAGCGCGCGTTCTTTCTCTTTAATACTCTTCTTCATCGCAGGCGTGCTCGCCGCCACCATCGCGGCCTTAAATTCGGCCTTGGCTTCTTCTATTTTACCCTCAGCATAATATGCATCCGCCGCCTTTATATGATTAGTTACAGCCTCCCCGCTCTCCTGACCTTTCAATTCTCCGTCGATCTTCTTTAGGTTCTTATCAGCCTCTTTCACTATCTCTTTAAGATTACCCTTATAGGCTGTCATCTGCCGGTCGATAATCTGTTGGCTAATCTCGATCTTCACTTTAACCATTTCGGGCTTTTCAGCAGCGCTCACCTTACCCGGTTCTTTAATGTTTGCTGCGCCGGTGCTTTGAACCGGCCTTTCCGGTCGATAGTCGGCAGCCTTACGGTCTCTCTCCGCCATAGCTTTAGCGTCCGCCTCTTCGCCTGCTCTCTTTGCCTCAAGCTCTTCCGCGGCCTTCCGGGCTGCGGCACGATCAGCTTCTACCTTTGCCTTCCGGGCGGCTTCTTCCCGAGCCTTCTTCGCTAATTCTATCTTTGCCTTTTCTTCGGCAGATTCTTCCGAGGCTCTCTTAGGTGAGAAGTTCTGCTGCGCGGCGACCCTGTAGGCAGATCTCTTTTTAGCGGCCTTGCGGTCCCGCTCTATCTTAGCTTTAGAGTCCGCCTCTTCGCCTGCTCTCTTTGCCTCAAGCTCTCCCGCGGCCTTTAGGGCCGCGTCACGATCAGATTCCATCCTTGCCTTCCGAGAGGCTTCTTCCTTAGCTCTAATTTCGGATTCGAGCTTGGACCGTAAGACTTCTTCGTGCAATTTCATCTCTCGGGCCTCAACCGTCTTCTTAACAGCCATATCATTAGTTCTCGCGACTTCTTCGCGAGATTTATAACCGGCGGACAGTTTATCATCAAGCCTTCCGAGATAGTATTTTGTGCGCGCATAACCCGGGAACATTTTCTGAACCTGCTCAAATTTCGCCCTGGACTCGTTATATCTGCTATCCCAGTATAGCGATACAGCTTCGCGATACACTACGGAGACCTCGCTATCCTCCTCAGAAGATTCATTTTTAACATCCGCTGACGATCCGGCAGTTGTAAGCATAGTTCTCCACCCTGTAGACTGCTGCGCGTCTCCGTAAACATATATGAATAAAGTAATAAATATTAGCAGTGCTGTAATCTTCTTCATAACTCCGGCCTCTCCCGATTTACGTCATCTATAATTTATAAAATCCAGCACAAGCGGCTTAGATTTAGCCTCAGCGACTTTTTGCCATGTGCTGTATGCCTTTTCTATCTCACCATCTCTCATATATCTCTTCGCGGCTTCATTCTCTTTCCTGAGCTCATCGGCGTAATTATAATTTTCCGTCAGGTACGTCACCGTCTGATTGTACACATTGTTGCCTATACCGGCAACGATATTATAGTACTTTTTGGCATCCTCCAGCTTTCCTTCTGCGTATGCGGATTTCGCCAGATATAGGTCCGAATATATAACCTGCGCCAGCGGGCTGTCGGGTTTTTCCATCTCGGCCCTCAATATCCGCCACGCCGCGTCTTTAATATACTTCTCTCTGTAGACCTTCTGGAACCTCTCGGCTTCATCGAAGATATCGTCCTGGAAGTCGACGGAAAAATGGATACGGATCCTCTCCCATTCGGTTAGCGGCCCATCCACGAAAGGGTTGAGCGGGGCCCCGATCTCCACCCTAACGGTCGCCTGATTTAAGATCCTTGCCCTGACGCCGCCTCCCGCGCCGGCCATTCTGCGGTAAGTCTGTTCGCCCTGTATCTCTCCCCGCTTAAGGCCGTAGCCTACATCGAAGAAGGCCACACCTGTAAACTCATCTTTTAGCGGCCTCTCACCGTATGGAACTCTTACCCATTCCGGAATGAAGAAAGCCGGGATCAGCACCTCCATCTGGGAATAGAAGCCGGTATCCGCCAGATAGTCGCCTGACGGATAACCTCTCACAGAGTCTATGCCGCCTATATAGAGCTCCTGCTGCGGCATCAACTTCTCGGAAGCAAGCTGCCCAACGAACTTCATGTTCGCCTGAAAATTCTTAACAAACGCCTGTCTCATGCTGGCGTTAATAGTAAACTTCGTGTACGTATTCTCGGCATTCCGGGACGAAAATTCGCTTTTACGGCGAGCGCCTAAACCGTTTATGCCCTGATATATTGCGGGTTTCATAGTCGTGACATTACCGGCGCCCCGCCCGATCAGCATAACTCCTGCGCTCAGCGCTCTCAACCTATCGGCATTAAGGTCTCCCCCGGCTCCGCTTACGGTTCGCTTATTGTTGGCATCGACACCCAGCACTAATTCTCCTTTATACTCATCCTTGTGGAATAGATCCTGGTAAAGATACATACTATAGCTTTCGGACGTTGAGCTGATCTCGAACGGAGCATAGTCCTTTTTAGGGAATGACTTCGACTTGCTGTACCCATAGAGCAGAGATGTTCCGAACGGGGTTATCGGCAGGCGGTGATAAATATAGGCTCCGCCGAAATTCTTGCCCCCGGTATACCCTCCGAGAAGCGTATCGTCGCATCCGAGGAAATTATTGTACACAAATCCGACGCCCTTTCTCAGTTTTCCGGTGGAAGGAGCGCCTTCGTGATCGACCGTCATCGTCACATGAAACGGAAAACCGGTATGCATATCCAGCAGCACGTCCGTAGTCTCCGGCTTCTCTCCGGCGTGAAGCGCCGCCTTGACGGTCCTGTCCGGATTCTTGTTCATCAGCTGGAGCGTTCTCGACAGCTTATCGTAACGAAGGATCTCGCCGGGAGGTATAGTCCAGTAATATTCCACTCTCTTCGGCGAGAACCACCTGTCGGGCTTGATTTCTATCTTCCCCATCTTCGCCTCTACCACGCGTATGGTCACCTTACCCTCTTTCACATCCTGAGGGGGTACGAACGAGGCCGCAATAACCCCGCGCCTTAAGTACTCCCTCTCTATCTCTTTGGCGAGAATGTTCAGCTCGCCCATACTAACGTCTTTATTCTCATATTTAGCAAGGAGCGGCTTAAAGCTCTCCACCGGAAACGCCGTAACGCCATCGAGGTTAATTTGTTTGACGAAAAACTTTGGACCTTCCGGAGGAGCTTCTCCGAGATCCTCCTTAACTGCAGCGGGTTTTCTGGGGGCCCTTATCATCTTCTTTTCTATCTCATCATGGACAGGACGCGCAGATTCTCGTGTGGATGTTTCGATTTGACTGATGGACGGCGGCTGAGGCTGCGCCACAGATACGCCGGCCGAAATAAGAAGCCAAAGAATAACATGAATGGATAGGACTACGAACGCCTTTCCATAGCGCATACCGTTTGGTCTCCGGAACGACAGGGACATCAATGTGTAATACCAATATATTCCTACTATGGTGATAGTCTACACGCGATCTAACTTTCTGTCAATACCTAGCTATTGTCGTTTGCGGATATTATACCATCGATAGCCTGTTGACTTTTACCCTACTATCAGGTATATTTGAAATCGGGAGGCATTAAAGTGAAGATCTTCAGGTTGATCCTTATATCGGTTCTGATATTTGGAGTAGCGATCTCGGTTTACGCCATAGAAAAACGCACTGCACGTATCGTAAGCATGGATGGCACCGCGGAGGT
This sequence comes from Candidatus Omnitrophota bacterium, assembly GCA_043821065.1. GTDB lineage: Bacteria > Omnitrophota > Gorgyraeia > JABMRJ01 > JABMRJ01 > JAZFTF01. Next base: position 55 of record JBDRDE010000133.1, on the reverse strand, counting down.
TAAGCGTTCGGGCCAGTCTTCCTGGGAACCGGCCACTGTCGGGATGGTTCTGAAT
>JBDRDE010000132.1:0-2487 GCA_043821065.1 Candidatus Omnitrophota bacterium | reverse complement strand
AGGCCAGGGCCAGGCATGGGAATTTCTTGAGATCAGGGTCGTAAAAAGTCAGGCTCTTAAGCCTGGCGAAATCGACATTCAAGGCGCCTGACTTTATCCTGGAAGGGAAATTGAGCGCGAATTGTATGGGCAGCCTCATATCCGGCACGGCCAGCTGGGCCAGAAGGACACCATCTATAAACTCCACGAGTGAATGGACTACCGCCTCCGGGTGTATAAGTACCTTTATATTAGTCTCAGAGATCCCGAAGAGCCTCTTCGCCTCTATGACCTCTAGCCCCTTGTTCATCAGCGTAGCGGAATCGACGGTGATCTTCTTCCCCATCTTCCATTTGGGATGGGCCAATATCCTTGAGACGGGGAGCTTGTCGAAGAGCGACTTCTTCACAGACCTCAAAGATCCGCCACTGCCTGTAATATAGATCTTTTTAAGCTCTTTCGGGTCCCTTCCTATGAGGCACTGGAATATGGCGCTATGCTCGCTGTCTACCGGGATAAGTTTTACTTTGTGCCGCCGGACCCTGTCCATTACTATGTCTCCGGCTGTAACGAGCGGCTCTTTGCTGGCAAGGGCAATATCTTTTTTGCTCTCTATCGCTTTTAAGAGAGCCCTGAGCGAGGTGCTGCCCGATACGGCCATGACCGCGAGCGCCGCATCCGATGTAGCCGCCAGCTCCTCGAGTCCCTGGGGGCCGCCCAATATGCGGATCCTGCCCAGCGAAGGGCTAAGCTTCCTCTTAAGGGCCTTTATCTTAGAGGCGTCATTGATCGCCAGGAGCCGCGGCTTGAACTTGTTGGCCTGCTTCGCGAGAAGCTCGGCGTTCGACCCGCATGATAAAGCCGTCACGCTGAACCTATCCGGATACCTCTCTATGACTTTGAGAGTATTTACTCCGATAGAACCCGTTGAGCCTAATATGGCAATTTTCTTCATAACGCTAGATCACTTTGTGTTTTGTAAATACGCCTATCTTGCCCGTTTTGTGCTTTTGTGTCTAAAAGAATACCTTTACGTAAAAGTAGAAAACAGGGGTGGTGAATAGAAGGCTGTCGAGGATGTCGAGGGCGCCACCCAGGCCCGGGAATATCATATTCGTGTCTTTTGCCCCGCAATCCCGCTTTATTAATGATTCGGAGAGGTCCCCCATCTGGGCCAGCACGCCTAATAATACCCCTAATATAGCGATATGGTAAATAGGGATAAAGTTTAAAGCCCGATGAAACGCGAGGGCTATGAAGAAACTGAATAAGAGCCCTCCGACGAAACCCTCTACCGACTTCTTGGGGCTTATGCGGGGTATCAAAGGATGTTTGCCAAGCGCGCTTCCTGTAATATACGCCCCTATATCTCCGCCTTTGGTAACCGCTATCAAGAAGGCCGCGAGCATCGACCCATGAGGGAGAAATTTGACCTTGATAATAAATGAGAAGAACCAGCTTATGTACAATATGCTGAAGAGCGTAACAGACATCCTCTTTATGGCCTGAGAGTTTTCGGGGCGGGTCATCTGCACCATCACAGTGAAAAGGCATATTATTACGATAAGCAGAGGCTCTATGTCCTGTATCGCCCCTCCCGCACTGAGATGTATGCCTACTGGAACCACTATCCCCAATATGATACCGAAATACCTGTATACAAAGAGCTCTTTCTTCTCAACTATAGTGTAGAATTCAAAGAGCGACAACCCTATCAATACTGTAACCACGAGAGAGAAGAACCACGTAGGCGCTATGAATACAGAGAATATGACCAGAAATGTAAAAGCCACAGAACTTAAGAGCCTGCTTACAAAAGTCTTCATTGTAATATGGAACAATATGTCCAGCGTCTAGCGCATAGCGCATAGCGGATAGGAAAAGAAAAACCGATTCTTTTAAGCTATACGCTAAACGCTCTACGCTATATGCTAATCAATTGTCATCCTCCAAACCGCCTCTGTCTCTGTTGATATGCCTCTATGGCCTTCTCCAGATCTTTTCTCCTGAATTCCGGCCAGGGCTTATCGATAAAGTAGAGCTCGGAATAAGAGAGCTGCCATAATAAGAAATTGGATATCCTCATCTCTCCGCTCGTCCTTATAAGCAGGTCCGGGTCCGGCTGCCCCCTGGTGTAGAGAAAGCTAGAGAATGCCTCTTCATCCACGCTCTTACGCCCATCTTTCAATATCTCATTTACGGCGTCCACTATCTCGTTTCTAGAGCCGTAATTCAGCGCTACATTGAACAACATCTTCGAACATCCCTTGGTCTGGTCCATCCCTGCCCTTATCTCTCTTTCCACCGAAGACGGGAGCTTATCCAGCCTGCCTATAAAGTTGAGGCGTATCTCGTTCTTTTTAAAATTCGCAAGTTCTATATCGAGATACTTCTTCACGAAGCCCATAAGAGTATCTACCTCTCTTTTGGGCCTCTTCCAGTTCTCCGTCGAGAAAGCGTATACGGTGAGGATCTTTATGCCGGTCTGGCGGCAATAGGTCACTATAT
>JBDRDE010000131.1:0-6133 GCA_043821065.1 Candidatus Omnitrophota bacterium | reverse complement strand
TTACACCAGGCAAGCGAAGAATCTAGGAGGCAACCTAGATCCTTCGTCGCCGACATACATTCCGAAGCTCCTCAGGATGACGGATCCGTGAAAGTCAGCATAGTTTCTGCCGCGATCTGCCTCTCAATGCAATTGCTATTATGCTATTATAATGATATAATATTATAACACAAAATGAAAAAAATCAAATATTTTACTGCGACAGAAGTAAAAAACCCTGTAATGCTGGCCTGTTGGGCCGGCATGGGCAATGTCGGCATAGGGGCGGCCGATTTTATCAGGATAAAGCTTGGAGCCAAGCTCTTCGCTCAAGCTAACATAAGCGACCTGGTCTCACCCGAGTTCATTGCTGTTGATAAAGGCCTCTCCTCTCTGCAAGACGCGCCGAATTTATCTGTATATTACAAAAAGAAACCCCCTCTTTTAATATCGATCGGAAGAGAGCAGCTGTATGGAAGGGCCGGTATGATCTCAATGGAAAGGCTGCTGGAGATCGCCATCAAGCACAAGGTCAAAAAGATCTTTACCTGCGCCGCCTTTCCGTCCTACATGCACTATAAAGAGTCCCCCACCATATACGCTGCCGCGAACAGGGGTACGTTCTTAAGACAGATTAAAGAGAATAAAAGTGTACATCAGATGGAAGACGGCCAGATCTCGGGGCTTAATGGCCTCCTTCTGGAGGCGGCCAGGAAGAAGAAGATCGACGCGGCCTGCCTGCTAGCTACCCTGCCTATCTACGCTGTGGGGCTCCCAAACCCAAGAGCATCAAAGGCCCTTGTCGGGATATTGGGTGATATTATAGGCTTCCAGGCCGACATGACAGACCTGAACTTGTCGATACATGAGATCGACAAGACACTGGAGAAGATCGAGGAGCAGTTAAGGAGCCTGGGACTGGAAGATGCCGAAAAGAAGCCTTATGCTGCCCCTAAAGTGAGCAATGAGATGCCCAAGATAATATTGGATAAGATCGAGAAGCTCTTCGAAGACGCTAGAAGAGATAAAAGAGCGGCGCACAAGCTGAAACAAGAACTTGACAGATGGGATCTTTTTAAGGTATACGAGGACCGCTTCTTAGACCTGTTTCGCGAGAAACAATAAAACAAAATTTTTTTGTCCGCAAAGGGGTATCCCGGGTTTTCTCATCCGCCTATGTTAAAAATATCGTCCCTACTACTGGCGTTATTCATATTCTCATTGCCTCAAGCGGGCCGCGCTTACGCATCCGACCCTCTCAGAGACCTGGTCATCGGCGAAAGCCTCGAGTTCATCGTCCGGTGGAATGGCATCTCCGTAGGGACGGTATCAACGACGGTCGAGGAGCTTACCGAGATACAGGGAAGAGAAGCATATAAGGTCGTGATCCGGGCCACGACGAACGAGTGGGCGTCGCTTATATACAAGGTCGATGACAGATATATCACATACATAGACTATGAGACATCGGGCAGTTTAAGGCATGAGGTCGACAGGAGCGAGGGCAGGTATAGGAAGAAGGCCGTGATAGACTACATATACGGCAGATTCCTCGCGGAATATCACTATCTAAAAAGCGGAAATAAGAAGAGTGTCGATGTTGAGGGGGTGGTACACGATCCTGTAAGCGCGCTGTATTATTTTTTAAGATGTGAACTCACGCCAGGTAAGAAGATCGCGCTGAACATAGACCTGAATGAAAAGAAGTACCACCTCTTCGTTGGGATAGAGAACGGCCATGCGATAAGGCTGCCGAGGTTGGGGAGATTCGATACTGTTATGGCCAGGCCGTACCTCGAACGCAAGGGCAAGCCTTACAATCGAGGCAACGGCCTAGGATATATCTCAAATGGAGAAGATAGACTTCCGGTCTTCGCCGTGGCCTCTGTCTTCCCCTGGGGCAGGTTCTCAGCTACTTTACTGAGTCGCTCCCCTTCTTACTGATATCGAGTTTTTCGCCTGAATACTTCCCGGCATCCTTTATGATGCCGGTCAAGGTATAACCGACTTTCTCTTCCCGCACTTCGCCCGTGGCGATATTTGCCGGAGTGAAGTTCGCGTTGTACCCATTGAACTTGTCGTTGCTCTCTGGCCTGGCGCCGTTGTACTTCCAGTTTTTGTTATAAGTAAAGTCCATGTTTGCGAGGGTCTTTATCTTCTTCTCCTGCGCCGAACCGGCAACGACGGTCTTCTTCGAATATTTCTCTCTGTGGTTCTCTTTCCATCCGGCATACGCGGCATCCGAGGATAGAACGCCCAACACAAAAGCAAATACAATTAGTAGTGCAACAAAAATTCTCATTCGATCGCTCCTTTCTTTATTTATTAAGCCTTTTGTGGATTATATCAGATATGGTATGCGTTTTCAACAATATAATTTACCTATTGGTTTATTTATATATTTCCCGCCAGCTCTTCCTGCCGAAAGGCAACGGATTATAGCCAAAGGCCTCGATTACCTTATCAGGGTCGTATGTGATGACCGTGGTCCCCTTAACCTCGGTTATATCCTCAACGTCTCCGTCTACAAATATCGTGCCATAGATATGGGAGTTGCCCGCGGCGAACGTAAGGTTCCCGCATATATACAGCACGCCATAGAAGTCGCCTCCCGTGATCTCTATATTACCCTCTACCACAAGAATGGTACCGTCGTTTAATATCCCCGTGACATCATCCAGCGCGGCCCCCCTCCAGTCAGTCGCGCTTATCTTGGCCTTCTTACCGTCAGGGATATCAAACCATGTTATCTTGTACTCATCGCACACGCCGTTGCCGTTCACGTCCACAAAAGGCTCTCCCAGATCGTACAAGCCGTTGCCGCTATCGTCAGTGTAAGCTTCCTGCCAGTCGGCCACAGGCGCATAGTTATTCGGAGGGTCGTTTATCAGTTGAGTTTCGGGGTCGGCCTTCACGTTCGCGATGGTATCGCCGAATATATTCTGGAAAGAGAACATGACGAACTCCTCTACATAATCTTCATCCGGGTCCGGCCCAGTTATAAGCGCGTTGCCCCCCTCATCGACGTCGCCTTTAGCGACAATGGCGGCATCTACCCTGCCGATATCCGCCATCAGGGACCTCTCAGATCCGGCCAAGGTCGGTGAATACCCCGTCGCCTCCGCGTCCGGATTTTCCGTATCGGTCATATCAAGCTCCACCTCGTAAAATCCGATAGTGGCGCCGGAGTTATCCACGAGAGGCTGCGGAGGCAATGTCCTTATGTTGCCGTTTATCGTCCAAGCGGTGAAATCCTGGCTATTAAGGTCCTTGACCGCCCTGTTTATCCCGGATTCGGCCGCGTATAAGGCCCTTATAGAGTCAGCGCTTGCCTGTGTGATCTGTCTGTGGTTTACCGCCTGTGGCATGATAGACAAGACTATGATAGAGGCTATTAAGACCACCACGATCGCTATCAATAATGCCGCGCCTTTTTTATTCATGATCACTACTCCCCGCTAAATATTCCTTATCCTTGCCGAAGTGCTCAAGTTTACGGTTATCACCTTGCCCCTGATCGCCCTTTGGAGTACCAGGTTTATATCGACTATGTCCGGCTGGCCTGCCGGGCGTGTAAATGTGAGGGTCTGGACATCCCCATTTATAATAACGGTATTGATGCCGTTCTCGTTAGTATATACAAGCGTATCCGCTTGCTTAGAAAAGAACCTGTTAATATTAATATCGTCTTGATCAACAAACCTTAACACGGATGTAGTAGTGCCGTCCCCAGGAGTAATAATATCCTGCGCCTCCAAGACACCTTTACGTGTCGCGTCTACACCGTAAAGCATCTTCTCAATGCCCAGTATGGCCTCGGTCTGCATATCCCCCTGCGCAAAGACATGAAACCAGGCGTCCTTGGCCAGAACATAGAAATTATAGGCTACAGCCGCTATAATAACCACCAGGACGGAAGCGACTATCACTTCCGCTATCGTAAAACCTTTTTTGTGCCTCATTGTAGTCACGCTATATCATCTCCTTAGGGCATCAGCATAACGATAGTCTCTGCTGAGGCTATGTTGACCCATAGAGCCTCGTTCCACGTAACAGTTATATCTATCCTGCCGGCTGCGGGGTATGAAACAACGAGGTTGCCCCAAAGCCCGGTTGCGGGATCTATAACCACTGGCGTAGTCCCGGCCGCGGCGCTGGCGCCTGACAATATATCTTCTATCCGGAATCTAGCTAGGTTGATGGCCTGGTAGTGGTGTCTAGCGGCAGCCATCTGGAAACGGGCGGTTGAGAAGGCCAATATAGCCGAGGCTATCAGAATCGCCAGTAGAAGGGTAGCTATTATACTCTCAATAAGGGATATACCCTTAGTCGTAACCATATTTACCACCAAATTTTTGGATATTTATATATATTATAGCTCTTACAACAAATATATCACATTTTTTGACACTAATCAATGGCAGGTGGGTAAAAAAAGACGTTTTAATATTCTGACAAGAAAGAGAAGTCGGCAGAAAACCGCGGGTCAGGATTTCTACGTATATAATCTATAAAGAACTTCGCCTGGTCGGCGATCTGCGTCGTGCCGTCAATCTCGATCACCTTCTCAAGCTCTCTGTAGGCCTGGGAGAGCATTCCCCGGTTATTATAATAACAGACGGCTAGATTGTAATGGGCCGCCTGGTCGTCGGGCTTCAAGCTTATTATCTCTTTATACTCTTTGGCCGTCTTGGCGTATAGCTTGCGGCTTGAATAGTAGTAGCTTATGGCGCGCAGTGCCGAGACATAAAAGTCGGTCGTCGCCTCGTCCGTCTCCGGAAGTAACTTCATCTTCTTCTTAAAGAGGCCGAACTCCTTTTCGGCATCTCTGTACTTACGCATAAAGAAGTATGACCTGCCCAGAAAGAAGTGGGCCGTTGGATAGTCCGGCACCAGCTTGACGGCCCTGTTAAAGAGTTTAAAGGCCTCTTGCTTTCTGTCCTGATACCAGTAGCTCTGCCCCAATTGGGTCAACGCGACATAGTCACCCGGGTTCAGAGAGATCCTCCTCTTACAGACCGCTTCAGCATCGTCATAGCGCATCTCTTTTAAGAGTTGCTCCACATCTGAATACTTCTTTGGCATAGCCCTTTGTATGCGTTCTATCTTTGCGGCCTTTCCCTTATCCCCTTTGATGCCGCGCTCTCTGTATAGCGCAACCGCTTGAGAGTACTGCTCATCTGCCGCGTCAAAATCGCCCATAGCCACTAGGCAGTCCGCCATCCTCTCCACAAGAGAAGGATCGCTAGGCTCTATCTCTATAGCCTTTTTATACTCCTGCTCGGCCATAGCGTACATCATCGCAGAATAATATATATCACCTGAAAATCTGTGTATGCCGGTCACGAAAGGGGCATTCTCCTTAAGCCATATGACATGCGCCGTGGCCATGGCGGGGTAATAGCGTCTCTCCCGCGTTAAATTCTCCAAGACGCTTATATGGTCCGCCGCCATCTTCTGTACAATATGATCTCTTTCGGCTTCACCGGCTTTGGCTAACAAGTGATTTGATCCCTTCAGGCCATCGAGCACGACACGGTTATCCTCTATCTTTTTTATCGAATAATCGATAAATCTTTTGAAATCCCGCTGATCATCCAGTCTCCTGGATTTTCTAAAGATCTCTATCGACTTGTCGTACTCCATAAGCCCGTATAAGGCTATTCCAAGGTCTTGATGGATCCTGGCAATGCCCGGGGACTCCTTGAGGAGCTCCTTCAAATCCTGCGCGGCTTTGGCGTATGATCCATCTTCTAACATACCCGACTCTATAATCTTCAATTTTTCATTCAGCGATTCCTCAGCTCCGGCCGCGCATACGTTAATAAAAAGCGTCGCCGCCAACACTAACAGCGCCTGGGATGTAACCGATTTTTTATCTCTCGTCATATCTAATACCCAAAGTCAGTATTTATAGATAAAGTACTTTATAAGCCCGATGGCTACGCATGAAAGATTGTAGACATGGTGCATCACCATGGCGACCAAAGTCGATCCTGTCTTGGCCCTCGCGTATGTTATGACAAGGCTCAAGCTGAATATGATTGCGATAAAGTGAAAATCATCTCTTATCTGCGGAAAGTGCGCCAGTGTAAAAAGGGCGCTCGTTAGAACGATTGCCGGATATATGCCCATGTATCTATTGAGCGCCGGG
>JBDRDE010000130.1:0-2163 GCA_043821065.1 Candidatus Omnitrophota bacterium | reverse complement strand
AAAATCCGATATCCTGGTATCCTGATACTCTGTTTACTGATATCCTGGTGTCCTGATAACCTGACAAGTGTCTTTTAATAGGTGAGTGATGAGAAAACTTTTATCCATTATCCTAATAGCGTCGCTGGTAATTAGCCTCTGCGGCTGTGAGGCTGTACAGCGCAAGTTCACGCGCAAGACGAAGAAGAAGCCTATAACACCGAAGTTCTACACGGAAGGGATGGAAGAGACGAGACCGGCCCTGGAGCTCTATATGATGCATTACACTTACTGGAAGTCCTGGCATGAAGACTTAGTTGAGAGCGCGGGCATGAACTCCAAGAGAGACGCCATGGCCATAGCGAACGCCCTCAGCCATTTAAATGATATGAAGAAGTATCTGGTAGAAGAGAAGGCCATAGAGCTCAATGGCTACATAGAAAAGACGAAGAAGATAACGGACCAGATATCAAAAGGTATATCAGGTACGAATATAGGCCGCTATAAGCAGAGCTTGGACAAGATCAAGGGCGGTATCGTCAGAAATTTTTACTATAAGAAGGTTAGGGAGGATATCAGGGAAAAATGAAAGAGGCAAGAGAGAAGAGGATGATACTAAAGAAGATCGTTGTAGGGGCCATGAGCGCCAACTGTTATGTGGTGGGTGACGCGAAGACCAAAGAGGTCTTTATCATAGACCCGGGCGGGGATCACGAGAAGATAATAGCGCTCGTACAAAAGAACGGCTATAAGGTAAAGTCCGTGATAAATACGCATGGCCACGCGGACCATATCAGCGGCAACAGATTTCTCAATTTTCCGGTATGGATACACGCCGATGACGCCGACTTTCTTAAAGACCCAAACAAAAATTTATCATACCTCGTAGGGTCAGGATTGAAGTTGCCCGCTGCCGACAAACTCCTCAAGGAGGGGGATACGCTGAAGGCGGGAAGTCTATCCTTAGAGGTCATACACACACCTGGTCATACGCCTGGTTCCATATGTCTAAAATCGGACGGGATGATATTTACAGGAGACACGCTCTTCTGCGCGGGTGTGGGCAGGACAGATTTTCCTTACGGCTCGGAAGAGAAGCTGACCTCTTCGCTTAAAAGCAAGGTCTTGTCTTTGGACGGTGATATGGTGGTCTACCCGGGCCATGGGCCATCCACTACGATAGCTAGAGAGAGGAACACGAATCCATTTATAACATAGCAAAAACTATAGACGCGGTTCGCGGTGTGCGCGCATCACGCTAACCGCTAACCGCAAACCGCTAACCGAAAACCGATATATGAACGAGCTTATAGAGCAATTTCTCAACTTTCTCTCTGTGGAGAGGGGTCTGGCCAAAAATACCATAGAGTCTTACAGGAGCGACCTTATCAAATTCGCTTCCTATTTGAATGGGCAGAAGGCAGGCTCTATTGAGGGCGTTGATAAGAACGACCTTCTGAAGTACCTTATGCATTTAAAAGACGATGGCCTGGCCTCCAACTCCATCTCCAGAAGATTGGCCGCTATAAAGACATTCTACAAGTTCCTGGTGAATGAAAAGTATGTTAAAGAGAACGTGGCAGCTTTTCTGGAGTCACCCAAATTGTGGAAGAAGCTGCCCGAGGCCTTAAATATCGCAGAAGTGGAGACGCTTATAACAGCCCCCGACTCGAGAAACTGGAGAGGCATAAGGGACAGGGCCTCCTTGGAACTTTTATACGCTACAGGCATGAGGGTCTCTGAACTGGTGGGGCTGGGGCTCAACGGTGTGAATATGGACGTCGGTTTTATCAGGTGTGTCGGGAAGGGCTCTAAAGAGAGAATAATACCGCTGGGCGGAAAAGCGAAGGAAGCCTTAAATAAGTACCTGCAAAAGTCCAGGACTAAGCTGGTCAAGAGCGGAGACCGGGACAACAGCCTCTTTTTGACGAGGCTGGGAAAGAAGATGTCGAGACAGAGCTTCTGGAAGATGGTAAAGGCATACGCCAAGCAGGCCGGCATAAAGAAAAAGATCACCCCTCACATGCTAAGGCACTCATTCGCGACGCATCTATTGGAGGGAGGGGCCGACCTTAGGACGGTCCAGGAGATGCTGGGCCATTCCGATATATCGACCACGCAGATATATACGCATATCAACAAGGAGAGGCTGAAGTCGATACATAATAAGTATCATCCGAGAGC
>JBDRDE010000129.1:0-3737 GCA_043821065.1 Candidatus Omnitrophota bacterium | reverse complement strand
GCCCGCGACCACAGGTTTTGCTTTCCATAAGGCCTCGGTCACCGTAAGGGCAAAGCCCTCTCTTGTCGATTTCTGGAGTATTACCGTAGAGAAACGCTGGATAGCGTTTACGAGAAGCTCGTTATTTCCCACTATAAATATGACATCGCCTTGCTCGGCGTACTTCTTCGCCTTCTGGTAGACCCTGTCGTATATCTTCATGCCTTCCGGGTCATCGGTGGCAAGGTTGTAGCAGTAGATGAGCCTGCAGTCCACCTTCTCTTTTATCAGGTTGAAGACCTCCAGCACCCCTTCGGGATCCTTCCATGAGTCCATTCTCGAAACCTGAGTCACTATAGGTTTATCTGTGGGGATGTTCGCTTCCTTTATATATTCCATGACCTCCTCTTCAGAGAGATCCCTATTCTTAAGAGAGAGTGGGTCTATGGCCGGCGGTATGACTTTTTGGAGAACGGGTATATCCGGCTTTCTATACTTCTCGCTCGATATCATTATAGCGTCATATTTTATCATGTGCTTCTTTAGGAACTCCCAAAGTTCCGGATTCGGATCCGTTATATCTATGTGGCATCTCCATATCCAGGGCTGCCGCTTCCTGTAAAAGCTTATTAGTGGTAACGGCTGGGGGTCGTGTATCACCAGGCAGTCATAAAGGTTTAGATGTGTAAACCCGGCGTACTCCTGGTTTATGCCCATATATATAGACTTTGTCATATCGTTAAGCTCTATGGCCCCGCCCTGGAGCGCGTTGTGGAAACTCTTTGTTACATCGAAGAAGGCGGGGCTTCCATGGATCGTCCTCCATTCGGCATCCAGCCCTATCTCGTTCATAAGCGGTACCATCCTGCCCAGGATCTCAGCAACGCCACCACCTAGAAACGTCGCGTTTACGTTGGCTATCCTCTTGCCGTATAATTTATTGGCCTTCTTGTAGATCTTCGATATAGTCTCGGCCCCCACTACATCAATATAGTCACCTATGCTTCTTATCACTCTCTGCCTCCCTAGCGCCGTAGGCGCTGTTTAATATAGAGATGTTGTTTGACCCACTAGCGCCGTAGGCGCTGTTTAATATAGAGATGTTGTTTTACCCACTAGCGCCGTAGGCGCTGTTTAATATAGAGATGTTGCTTTATCTATTCGTTTTTTTATTGGAAATGATCTTTTTATATATCTCTATGTAGCCTTCCGTCATCTTCTCTCTCGAGAAGTGCTCCTCCACGTGCTTTCGGCAATTATTCGGGTCTATCGTGCCTACCTTCTTTGTAGCGGCAACCATATCTTCCTCGTTGTCGCACAAGAAGCCGTTCACCCCTTCGATTATGACCTCCGGGGCGGCGCCGCGGCGCAAGGCTATCACCGGGGTCCCGCAGGCCATCGCTTCTATCATGACCAGGCCGAAAGGCTCTTCCCATTGGCTGGAGAATAGGACACACTTTGCCCGCCTTATAAGGTCGAATATCATATGCCTTGGGATCTCCTTGTGGAATTGAAAGAAGAGGTGCTCGGGATACTTATCTATCCATGGAAGGATCTCTTTCCTGAAAAACTCTTTCTCAAAGTCCTCCGTCATCTTGACGGCCATTACAAGATTGACCCCGGCTTTATTAGCGACCCTTATAGCGAGATCCAGCCCCTTCTCCCAGTTGACCCTCCCCACAAATAGAAAGAAGTCCTCCTTATCCTTCTTCCACTCTATCTTCTTTACGTCGACGCAGTTGTGTACAGTACCGGCAAAATTGATATTCTTGTCCAAAACCAGATGTAGATCTCTCTGCCGATCCGAGATGGTAACAAAGTGATTATTGGGGTTTTTCGACATCTCTACGCATGTCTCAACAGTGGGCTCGTTGGCCGGGCCGTGGAGTGTATAGACCGTGGGCACATTGACATTCGGGCGCGCCAGTGTATGGCAATGTATAATATCGACGCCCTCGCATCCCGCCATAGAGAAGGCGTACTTATTGGCCAGCTCACCCACAAAGATCTTAGACTCCATGGAGGAGTCGAGCCCAAAGCGGTGGCCGCTCTCCATATAGGGCATCAATCTGCAGGATACCTTTGAATCACCGGGGGCAAAGAGGATCACCTCGTGTCCAAGCGCGTGGAGCCCTTCGGCCAGGTTATATATAACCAGCTCTATCCCGCCATACTTGGGTGGAGGTATGGGTATCCACGGCGGCGCTATCATTCCTATCTTCATTAGATTATCCTATTCTCCATCAATCTGCTTACATTCTATGTCATTCCGGTTTTTGGATAGTGTAAAATAGTCTGCTGACTTTCGTCATTCTGAGGCGCAAAGCGCCGAAGAATCTAAACCGGCACTACATCCTAGATCCTTCGCTTCGCTCAGGATGACATAGATTATTCTGTACCCAAGATCTTTTTGTAATTCTCGAGGTAGCTCTTGACCATGCGCTCTCTAGAAAAATTCTCCTCAGCGTGCCTCCTGCAATCGGCCGGGTCTATCTGGTCTATCTTCCCTATCGCCTCTATCATCTCTTCTTCCGAATTGACTACAAATCCTGTCTTTCCGTCAACTATGATCTCTGAAGCGCCCCCTCTTCTAAAGGCTATTACCGGTGTGCCGCTGGCCATCGACTCTATCATGACCATTCCGAAAGGCTGCTCCCACTGGCTTGTAAACAAGGTGCACTTTGCGCGCCTGAAGAGATCGAACATCGTGGCCCTCGGAACCTCATGCACTACCTGCAGAAGAAGGTCTTTAGGGTACTTGTCTATCCAAGGCTGTATCTCCTTTTTAAAAAATTCCTTCTCTTCATCCTCTACCATCTTTATCGCCATTACAAGGCCTGTCCTGGCCTTTGCGGCCACCCTGGCCACTACATCGAGCCCCTTCTCCCAGCTGGCCCTACCGACACATAGGCAGTAGTCCTCTTTCTTATCGCTCCACTCGATCGTCTTTACGTCGATGCCGTGGTGGATGACATCCACCAGGTTGAACTCTCTGTGCAGTGTAAGATAGCGCTCTTTCTGCTTACGCGATACTGCAACAAAGTAGTTTTTTGGGCTGGCCGATAGCTCTTCCAGCTGCTTAACAGACCCTTCACACGCGGTGCTATATAGAGTGTGCAGGGTCGGCACATTAACGTGTGAATTGAACATGGAGTGGTCATGGATAATATCGACCTTTTCATATCCGGCCTGGGCATAAGCGTATTTTAGCGCCAGCTCACTGACAAATGCCTTCTGGTCAGGGGGCGAGTCCATGCCGAAACGAAAGTATGATTCCAGGTATGGGTAGAGCTTGCATGATACTTTAGAATCCCCAAGGGCAAAGAGCAGCACTTCATGGCCCAGTTCGTGCAGGCCTTCAACCAGATTGTATATTACTATCTCTATGCCGCCATACTGAGTGGGTGGCACAGGGATCCAGGGCGGCGCTATAATTGCTATCTTCATCGCTTTTCTCCGTAAGCTCTTACAAAAAGAGCGAGCCTTGGGCGCGCTGCGAGTCCAGGGCAAAAGTAAGCTCTTTGTATTAGCATATATGCGTAATATTACCTCATCATTATCATTATATATTAAACATAAAGATAAAGCCAGGGAATTTTTTGCATGCCAAGATCACTTGATGAAATTTCTCAAATTTTTATTGCCTGATCGTGTTATTTTATGTACAATAGTTGAATCCTGTTACAGAGAGGCGGTTATATGAAAAAGGCCAAATACCTACTGGATAGATCGGGCGATTTTGTTATAGAGAACTATAA
>JBDRDE010000128.1:0-4713 GCA_043821065.1 Candidatus Omnitrophota bacterium | reverse complement strand
GATATAGCGAAAAAGATCGGCATCTCGGAGGACGATCTTGAGCTATACGGCAAGTACAAGGCAAAGATCTCTCTAGATCTCTTAAAGAGATCCAAAGACAAACCTAATGGTAAATATATCGATGTCACCGCGATAACCCCGACGCCGCTTGGAGAGGGCAAGACCGTAACGACTATAGGCTTGTCCATGGCACTTAACAAGATCGGGGCGAGATCTATCGTCTGCATCAGGCAGCCCTCTTTGGGGCCGGTCTTCGGCATAAAGGGGGGAGCTGCGGGAGGAGGACACTCGCAGGTCGTGCCCATGGAAGACTTCAACCTCCACCTCACTGGCGATGTTCACGCTGTTGGTTTGGCCCACAATCTTTGCGCGGCGTTTCTAGACAATTCGGTCTTTAAGGGGAATAAGCTCGATATCGACCCGGACTCTATCATGTGGAGGAGGGTCATTGACGTAAGCGACAGGTACTTAAGGAATATCACAGTCGGTGAAGGCACGCCCGAAGACGGGATACCGAGAAAGAGTGGATTCGATATAACGGTCGCAAGCGAAGTGATGGCTATACTGGCGCTGACGAACGGCTTGAAAGATCTACGCAAGAGGATCGGCAATATAGTGCTGGCCTACACAAAGAATGGTAAACCCGTGACCGCGGAGGATATACGCGTAGCGGGCGCGATGACGGTACTCCTCAAGGACGCGATCAAGCCTACCCTTATGCAGACGCTTGAGCACACACCCTGCTTTGTCCACGCCGGGCCTTTCGCGAACATAGCCCATGGCAACAGCTCGATCATAGCCGACAAGATAGCCCTCAAGCTGACTGATTATGTCGTCACAGAGAGCGGGTTTGGAGCCGATTGCGGCGCCGAGAAGTTCTTCGATATCAAGTGCAGGATGAGCGGCCTAAAGCCGAACGCTGTGGTCATGGTCTGTACAGTGAGGGCGCTTAAGATGCATAGCGGCCGTTTTGCAGTGGTGGCCGGCAAGCCGCTGGACAAGGGGCTTACTACAGAGAATATTGATGCGGTCATAGAGGGTTCCACCAATCTAAAGAAGCATATAGCGAACATGAAGAACTTCGGCGTTCCCGTTGTGGTGGCAGTAAACCGTTTTACGCCTGACACCGACCGCGAGATCGAAGCGATAAAGAAGATATCATTCGAGGCGGGCGCATTCGATGTCGTTACGTCAGAGCTTTGGGAGAAGGGTAGCCTGGGAGGCAGAGACCTTGCGAAGGCGGTGCTCAAAGCAGCCGAAGAGCCGAGCAATTTCCAGTTCCTCTATCCACTCAATGCGTCCATCAAGGAGAAGATAGAGACGATAGCAACGAAGATATATGGCGCCAAGGATGTAAGCTACTCTGAGATTGCGCAAGAGAAGATAGCGAGATTCACCAAGGCCGGGTACGGGAACCTGCCCATCTGTATGGCCAAGACCCACCTATCGCTTTCGCATGATCCGAAGCTCAAGGGCGCGCCATCAGGCTTCACGCTGCCTATAAAGGATATACGCGCATCAGTTGGGGCGGGGTTCCTATATCCTCTTTGCGGCGACATGAGAACGATGCCCGGGCTGCCGTCGGTCCCGGCGGGCACAAAGGTCGATATCGATGATAAAGAAAAGATAGTGGGGCTCTTTTAAGAGATATGTATATAAACAGCGCCTTAAACGAATATTTAAATGACCTTGCGGCAAGGAAACCGGCTCCGGGCGGTGGAAGCGCGGCCGCGCTCGAAGCGGCCATGGGATGCGCGCTGATGTCGATGGTCGCCAACTTCACCATCTCAAATAAAAACTATGAACAATTTAAAGAGAGGGCGGAGTCGAGCCTAAAACGTTCAGAGGAATTCAGGAAGAGGTTTACTGAGCATATAGATGAAGACGTGCTGGCATATACAAAGTTGTCGGAAGGGTTCAAGAAGTACGATAGAGATTCGCCTGAGCTAGGCCGCCTGTTCAAGGCTTCGTGCGCCGTCCCTTATGAGCTCTGCCAAATGATCAGTGATGCCCTCACGCTATGCAAAGGGCTGGTCGAATTCGGCAACAAGAGACTTGTGACCGATACTGCTATAGCGGCGCTAATGCTGGAGAGCGCCTTTTTTGGCGCGAAATTCAATGTTTATATCAACCTCAAGTACATAAAAGATAAGGAATATGCCAGTACGATACGCAAGACATTTTCAGAGCTCGACAAAAAGATACCAAGATTAAAAGAAGAAGTACTTCACGCTTCACAGGACATTATCTTAAAATAAACGAGCACATGATTTACGGAGCACTCTCTCGCGCTACGCGAGAGAGTGGCGACGTAAATCATAAGTGCGAACTTATCCCGAGGCGCCGCAGGCGCCGAGGGATCTCAATAGGGGGACTGCATGCCGGCAAAACTGCTGCAAGGTAAGGTTATAGCAAAGGAAATAAAAGAGGGCCTGACGAAAGAGATCATAGATCTGAAGGCGCGTTACGGTGCGCCCCCGACGCTCGCGACTATCCAGGTGGGCGATAACCAGGCAGGTGGCGTATATCTTAAGTCGCAGATGAAGACCGCTGAAGCGCTCGGTATAGAATTCAAGCTTCACAACCTGGCCGCTCAGACTTCCCAAAAAGAGCTTATCGACTATATTAAAAAGCTTAACAACGATGAGAACGTAAATGGGATACTGCTACAGATGCCGTTGCCGGAGCAGATAAACCCGAAAGAGATCTCTTTTTATATAGACCCCGCTAAAGATATCGAGGGCATGCACCCTGAGAATCTCGGTAAGCTAATATTCGGGAAGGCGAGAATATCACCGTGCACGGCGATGGCCGCTTTCGAGCTGATCAAGTCGACGGGCCTAAAGCTCTACGGCAAGGAGGCCGTGGTTGTCGGCCACAGCGAGATAGTGGGAAAACCGATAAGCCTGATGCTCCTGGATAAGTTCGCCACAGTGACTACATGCCATATAGGCACCGGAGAGAGAGGCCTTCTGCCTGAGCATGTCAAGAGGGCGGAGATACTTGTGGTAGCGGTAGGCAAGGCCGGCCTAGTGAAGGGCGCGTGGGTAAGAGAGGGCGCCATAGTCGTTGACATAGGGATAAATAAGGTCGGTGACAAGCTAGTAGGGGACGTGGAGTTTGAAGAAGCCGAGAGACGCGCGTCGTACATAACGCCTGTTCCCGGAGGGGTTGGACCGCTTACCGTGACGATACTTATGCGGAATTTGGTAGAAGCGTATAAAACACAAAACAACAAATAGGAGGACCCTCCGTAGCCCAAGACATCTATGAACTCCATTAGACCCCTTGCGGGTCTAACGGGGTGAAGTTCTTTTATGGGCGAAGGAGGGGAGAGGTGCCTGATCATGACCTTTAATGAGAAATTGCGATCGGATAAGTTTCTTGTAACAAGCGAGATCGGCCCGCCCAAGGGGATCGATGTTCGCGAAGCCCTTGAAGACGCGGACCTTTTAAAAGGCAGGGTCGACGCTATAAATGTGACGGATATCCAGAGCTCTGTTATGCGGCTGGGTTCTCTCGCGGTCTGCCGCCTCTTAAAAGAGAGAGGGCACGAGCCGATATACCAGTTGACCTGCAGGGACCGCAACAGGCTCGCCCTGCAGTCAGATCTATTGAGCGCGGCAGTCTTGGGGATAGAGAATGTCCTGTTATTGACGGGAGACTACACGACCCTGGGCGACCACCCGCAAGCGAAGCCGGTCTTTGATATTGGATCTGTTCAGCTTATACGTGTTGCCAAGACGCTCATGGAAGGAAAAGATATGGTAGGAAGCGAGCTCAAAGGGACCCCAAGCTTCTGCATAGGGGCGGTCGTCAATCCTGGCGCCGACCCGCTTGAGCCGGAGATCATGAAGATGGCGAAGAAGATAAAGGCCGGGGCGCAGTTCTTCCAGACACAGGCCGTTTATGATGTCGAGCAGTTCAAGCGTTTTTTAGAGATGGCAAAAGGACTGGATACGGTGATCATGGCGGGCATAGTGCTCTTAAAATCTGCCGGGATGGCAAAATTCATGAACAAGAACGTATCGGGCGTATCTGTGCCGGACAACCTTATAAAAGAGATGGAAGAGACCAAGAACAAGTCCGAGACATCCATAGAGATAGCGGCAAGGCTTATAACCGAACTCAAACCCCTCTGCCGCGGTGTACACATAATGCCGCTCGGCTGGGATAAGAAGGTACCGGCCATCCTTGAGAAAGTAGGCCTATAATGAAGATAGCGCTCGCTGGCAAAGGCGGTACCGGCAAAACAACCCTTTCGGCCCTTTTGATCCAGAGGCTGGCACAGAAGGATAAGGGTGTCCTGGCGGTAGATTGCGATCCTGACAGCAATCTAGGTATTGCGCTAGGTTTTCAAGGGGTAGAGAAGATCACGCCGATCATAAAGATGGAGGAGCTTATAAAAGAACGGATGGGCGTATCGGCCGACGGGACGCTCTTTAAGCTAAACCCTAAGATCGATGATATACCCGATAAGTTCTCCAAAAAGAGCGGCAACATAAAACTTATAGTCATGGGCGCCGTCAAAAAGGGTGGTTCCGGATGCGTCTGTCCTGAAAACGCCTTTGTGAAGAACCTCATAGAACACCTGGTTTTAAGGCGCGGCGAAGATGTCGTGATGGACATGGAGGCAGGGGTTGAGCACTTCGGTAGAGGGACGGCTCAATCATGCGACAGCGTCCTAGTTGTAGTAGAACCGTCAAGAAAATC
>JBDRDE010000127.1:0-2553 GCA_043821065.1 Candidatus Omnitrophota bacterium | reverse complement strand
CCCCCAGCGTATATTATCGGCTGCTTACTGGAGTTGATCGCCTTGGCTGCCCGCTTTATCTGCCCTGCATGGCCCACATAGGTCGGGTTATAACCGCGTATAACCGCATCCTTCGGATAATGAAATTCCGTCTCGTGCATCTGGACATCCACAGGGATATCTATGACCACGGGGCCGGGTCTTCCGGTAGTAGCTATATGAAAGGCCTCTTTTATCACCCTGGCTAAATCCCTGACATCTTTTACGAGATAGTTGTGTTTTGTGATCGGCCTCGTTATGCCTGTAACGTCCGCTTCCTGGAACGCGTCATTGCCTATGAGGAACGTCTTGACCTGCCCAGTGATAGCTATCATCGGCACTGAGTCCATGTACGCGGTAGCTATGCCTGTCACAAGGTTGGTCGCTCCAGGGCCGGATGTCGCCATGCAAACTCCTGGTTTTCCTGAGGCGCGGGCGTACCCGTCAGCCGCGTGTGCCGCACCCTGCTCGTGCCTGGTCAGCACAAATTTAAGATCTGCGTCGTAGAGTTTGTCGAATATGGGCAGGACTGAACCTCCGGGGTATCCGAAGACAATCTCGACCTTCTCCCTCTTTAACATCTCTATTAGGATTTCTGCTCCTGTCATCTTACTCATATCTCTAACACCGCTCCTTTCGATGCTGAAGAGACAGACTTCGCGTACCTCGCCAAATAGCCGATCTTGATCTTCGGCTTGGGAGGCGTCCACTCGGCCAATCTCTTATCGATCTCGCGCTGAGCTATGCCCAGCTGTAGTTTCTTATTAGTTATATCTATGGTTATAGAGTCCCCGTCTTTGACTATAGCCAGGGGCCCTCCCACTTGCGCTTCTGGGGAGATGTGGCCTATGCACGGCCCTCTCGTCCCGCCTGAAAATCTCCCGTCAGTTATTAAGGCCACGTTATCGCTCATGCCCATCCCGACCACGCTCGAGGTTGGAGATAACATCTCTCTCATACCCGGACCGCCTTTCGGGCCTTCGTACCTGATGACGATGACATTACCCGGCTTTATCTTTTCGCCCAATATGGCCTTCATCGCCTCCTCTTCGGAATTGAAGCAGACAGCGGTGCCTTTGAACTTCATCATCTTGGCCGAGACGGCCGTCCTCTTGACGACTGAACCCTCGGGTGCGAGATTTCCCTTAAGGATCGCTATACCGCCTCTCGGATGGAATGGCTTATCCAGCGTCTTTATAACATCCTCATCCAGGACCGCCGCTTCGCGGGCGATCTGGCTGTTGCGCTTACCGCTTACGGTCATGCAGTCGCTCGTCCTGTTGCGCAGCCTCTTTTGGACAGCGGGTATACCGCCGGCGAACTCGAGGTCCTCCATAAAGTACTCCCCGCCCGGCCTTATATTGACGATATGCGACACAGACTCGCTTATCTCGTCGAACTTATCGAGTGAAAGCGAGATCCCCGCCTCGTGCGCGATCGCCAGGAGATGAAGGATCGTATTTGTGGAGCCGCCGAGGGCCATATCCATGATGATACCGTTCTCAATAGCCTTTTTATTCAAGATACTGCTAGGGGTGGTATTCTTTCTGACCAGATTCACTATCATCTCTCCGCTATCGAAAGCTATACGCTCTTTCTTTGCCGAGGCCGCAAGTGCCGTACCGCAGCCGGGCATAGACATACCCATAGCCTCCGTAATGCACGACATAGAATTCGCAGTGTAAAGCCCCTGGCATGAACCCACCCCGGGGCACGCGCACTCTTCGAGCATATTGAACTCGTGCTGGCCGATATCTCCGGTCTTCAGCCTGCCCACAGCCTCGAAAGTATCTCTGACAAGAGAGAGCCTCTTCTTTCCAATTCTGCCGGAATACATGGGGCCGGCCGTCACCACTATCGATGGTATATTGAGCCTGGCTATAGCCATGAGCATGCCGGGCGTTATCTTATCACAATTGGTAAGGCATATCATACCGTCGAACGCGTGCGCGCGGACTACGGTCTCTATCATATCAGTGATGGCTTCGCGGGACGCGAGTGAGTACTTCATGCCCTCGTGCCCCATAGCTATGCCGTCGCATATGCCCGGGACACCCATGATAAAAGGCACACCCCCGCCTGAGCAGATACCCCTCTCAGTAAACCTCTCAAGGCGCCTCATGCCTATGTGGCCGGGTATTATATCCGTAAAACTGCTTATGACCGCAATAAAAGGCTTGTTCAGTTCTTTTCTCGATAAACCGGTAGCCATTAACAGGGCCCTATTGCCGGCCCTCTCCAACCCCTTCTTGATCTTATCGCTTCTCATAACTCCTCTCCCTTCACCCTACTCGCCCATAAAAGAATTTCTAAGGTGCTTTGGGCTTCGTAGGGTCTTGTTGCAACTACAATGCTTGAACAATATTAGGTTTATATTATAACATAAGACTTATATGTGTCAAACTAAATATGGCAATAAAGGTGATATATAATGTTTTACGCGGTGGATTATAAAGATCGTCATCGCGAGGAGCCTCTGTGCGCATATTGGGCGACGAAGCGATCTAGGACGAACTTGAAATAATAAGCACTTCT
>JBDRDE010000126.1:0-4202 GCA_043821065.1 Candidatus Omnitrophota bacterium | reverse complement strand
ATGACGCGCAGAGCATATACGGTTTTCGCGGGGCCTCGCATGATAATATTATGAACTTCCCGAAGCAATTCCCCGGATGCAGGATATTGAAGTTAGAGGAGAACTACAGGAGCACCCAGGCGATCCTCGATGTAGGTAACGCTATCCTGGAGAATATGACGAAAAAGTTTGCCAAGTCGCTCGTATCGGCGCACAAGACGCGTGGCGAGAAGCCGGAGATGTTATTCTTTAAAGACGCGTACAGAGAGGCAGAATGGATAGCGCGCAGGATAAAGGATCATTATGACGAGGGGACAGATCTTGCCCACCAGGCGGTCCTCTTTAGAAATCTCTATATATCCATACCCTTGCAGGCAGAGCTTAACAAGAGGAATATCCCGTACCAAGTTTTTGGCGGGATGAAGTTCTATGAAACGGCTCATGTAAAGGATGTTATAGCCCACCTTAAGGTCATAGCAAATCCTAAAGACGAGCTTTCCTGGACCAGGATACTTACGCTTATAGAGGGGATAGGGCCCAAGAAGTCTGAGATAATCACTGAAGAGATCATGAAGACAACTGATATGGATCACATAATAAGCGTTGTCCTGGAGAAGGCGGCCGATAAGTTCAAATCGAAGCTCGGCTTGAGAAAATTGGGGGCCACCCTGAAGTCCGCCATGAGAAAAGGTTTGAGCGTAGGAGAGAAGTTTATCGCGATACAGGACTATTATGACGCCATCCTCCATGATAAGTTCGACGACTGGCATATCAGGATAAATGACCTAGAGGCCATGCGCCAGATATCGGAGAGGTATAAGTCGCTTAGCGAGCTTTTGGCGGACTTTGCTATAGAACCTCCTGAGAGAGGCGTCGGCAGGGTAGGCCCGGTCGAGCGCGCGGATGTAAAGCCGCTTACTATTTCAACCATACATTCGGCGAAAGGGCTTGAGTGGGATGCCGTATTTTTCATGGGGATCATGGAAGGAGTATTGCCGAGTAAATTTTCGGTCGATGATGAGGAGGAGGTAGAGGAGGAGCAGAGGCTATTCTACGTGGGCGTGACGCGCGCCAAGAGGCACCTGTCTCTATCGCTGCACCATGAGGGTGTCAGGGGAGGGATAAGCCAGTTTAATAGGTTGTCGAGATTCGTAGAAGCCCCCAATGTGGCCGCGCGCCTCGATCCTTCGGGTTATGGCAGCCAGGATGTCGCGGATTATATAGATGATGATCTGGATGAAGATGACATGCTTCCTGTACACGATAAAAATTCGCTTCTTAAAAAGATACTGGATGGCTACAAATAGAACACGAGGAGGTGCCGCATGCCGTTTATAACAGTGGAAGGCCCGCCGATAGAGGACCAGGTAAAGAAGCAGGCCTTATCCGATGAGCTCACCCAGGCCGCAGCTAAGGCATATGGCGTCTCCGTTCACCATGTGGTGACTATAATAAACGATGTTATTCCACAATCCACAAATAAGATACTCGTTGTTGATGACGAGAGCGGCATTCTCGACATGATTAAAGACTGGCTGGGTTCGAAGGGGTACGAGGTGATCACAGCCCTCGACGGAGAAGATGGCTTAAGGATGGCCCAAAAGGAGAATCCCGCGATCATCATCCTGGATATTATGATGCCCGGGATAGACGGCTTTGAAGTCTTAAACAGGCTAAGGAGCAGCCCCAAGTCGCGAAACAAACCAATAATAATGCTTACCAGCAGGCGCGAGACCGAGACTATAGAGAAGGCCGAGCACCGCGGAGCGACGGATTACATCATGAAGCCTTTTAGCGTCGAAGACCTGCTAACCATGGTCAGGCGGTATATCTCATACACTGAGTAGCCGCTGGGACTTTATTTATAACATCCACCAATTCCTTGTAAGACCTCACCCCGGATATTGATCCGCGTACGGTCTTGGCGTGCGCTACGCCGCTTAAGTACCACATCGCCACTTTGCCCATGAAGCCTATCTTGTTGGACGGCCCGATCTCTTTATAGTGCTCGATAAAGGATAGGTGCTCCTTTAGCACCTTCTTCTTCGCGGCGAGGCTCTGGCATATCGGAGCCTTTCCGCTTTTGAGATAATCTATTATCTCCTTGAATATCCATGGATTACCTAAAGCGCCCCTAGCCACAAGGATACCGTCGCACCCGGTCTCGTCCAACATCTTCTTGGCCATCTCGTGACCGAAGATATTCCCGCTGCCGAACACAGGAATCTTTACAGACTCTTTGACGGCCTTTATCGACCCATAGTCGACGCCACCGGAATACCCCTGAAGGACTGTCCGGCCATGTATAAAGATGGTCGAAGCGCCGTTGGCTTCGCACGCCATTGCGACCTTTACACACTCCTTGATGTCCTCTTTGTAAAAGCCCGTTCGCAATTTTACGGTTACGGGGAGGCCTAACCGCGAGGCCAGTCTCCTTATGATCTTACCCAGCGCGGCCGTATCCTGCAATAGATAGGCCCCTGCCTTCTTCTTTATCACCTTTTTGGCAGGGCAGGCGGCATTTATATCCAAAAATTCCATGTTGGTCAAGGCTATAAGCTTCTGGGCGGCATCAAGCATTATAGAGGCGTCCGCTCCTAGAAGCTGCGCTGCGATAGGCGAGTCTTTCTTGAGAGTCTTTAAGAGGCGCAGGTTCTTGGCGCTGCCATAGAGGGTGGCCTTCGAGTCGAGCATCTCATAAAAACAGTGCGCCGCGCCGAACTGCCGGCTGATCAGCCTGAAAGAGAGGTCCGTGATACCGGATAACGGCGCGAGATATACCTTGGGCTCCATGCGACTATTATACCATGAGATTACCAGAATTCATTGGGAATCAGGGTACAAGGTACAGGGGTCAGGGTTCAGGGGTCAGGGTAGAAAAGATAGGGCCAAGCAGTAAGGAATAAAAAAATGATGACTATTGTTTTTTTCTTTTCTGAACCCTGAACCCTGTACCCTGAACCCTGAGTATGGGTATTGTAAAATGGGGATTTATAAGGTAAAATTACAATAGTACACAGGAGGGGCGCATGGCATTCAGTGTGGGCGCGCATAAGACAGAAGCGCTCAAGGCAAAGATGGAGTCGCTTGGAATAAGAGATGATGACTTGATCGAGAAGTTCATCTTCTCCGGCAAGAAGGGCGGCCAGAATGTCAATAAGAACGCTACCTGCGTATATCTTAAACACAAACCCACCGGAGTAGAGGTCAAGTGCCAGAAAGAGCGCTCACAGGCCATGAACCGCTTTCACGCAAGGAGGATACTGGCCGATAAGATAGAGTCGCTCATACTGGGCAGGGCCTCGGCTGAGCGCAAGAGGATAGAGAAGATAAGGCGCCAGAAGCGCAAGCGCTCCAGGAGGGCGAAAGAGAAGATGCTGCGCCATAAGAGGGAGCGGTCTGAGCAGAAGATGCTTCGCAAGCGGCCGTTTGAGGATTAAAGATGGAGAGTAGGAGAGTCGCCGGGACTATTTTTTGCATCATTGCTATCCCGCTTCTGCTTACGTGCACAGTATTGATCCTTCTGGCGAAAGAAGCTTATTCCGATGATCAGCTCTTTCTTGAAAAGAATTATATAGATACCCACATGCATTTAGACTGCGGCCGTATCCCTGATGTCGATAACAGGCAGGCGATAAGGACAAGGCGCTACGAGTTGGCAGCTGCTAATCTGATAGACAGGATGAATAGAATGGGGGTCGCCAAGTCTATACTCTTGCCTCCGCCACAGATCATTGGCCAGGAACCGACCGTTAGCATTATTGATCTCGCAGATGGTGTGGAGAAGTTCAAAAAGAGGCTCTTTCTCGCTGAAGGGGGCATTGTGCTTAATCCTCTTATCAATAGCTATTTAGAGGAAGATATAACCCCGGAGCTCCTCGAGGCGTTTGAGAAGAGGGCGCAAGATTTGGCCAACGCGGGCGTAGTAGCTTTTGGCGAGCTGTCTGTGCTCCATCTTTCATTCAGAGAGGGCCACCCATTCTCTGAAGCGCCTGCGGATCACCCCATGTTCCTGGTATTGGCGGATGTATCGGCGCGCACAGGCATCCCTATAGATATCCATATGGAGGCAGTTCCGAACAGGATGAAACTGCCTGATGGATTTGACCGTTTAAGCAGCGATAACCCGTCCGTGCTGCACCCTAATATTGAGTCGTTCGAACGCCTTCTCTCGCACAATCGCGATGCAAAGATAGTCTGGCAGCATATCGGGTGGGATAACA
>JBDRDE010000125.1:0-6875 GCA_043821065.1 Candidatus Omnitrophota bacterium | reverse complement strand
ACCAACCCTCCCCTTCTTTCTCTTCGTCTTCTCCACCATATCGCGCGTCGCCTCAGGAAGCCTATAGCTCTCCCTGTGCATCCTGTGCTTGGTTATATCTTCACTCTTTACGGGGGCAAATGTGCCGTAGCCCACATGCAGGGTCACATAGGCGAAGTTCACGCCCTTATCCTTTAGCCTCTTGAATATATTTTGCGTGAAATGGAGCCCGGCTGTCGGTGAGGCCGCTGAGCCGTCGTTCTTGGCGTATACAGTCTGGTATCTCTCTTCGTCACCCGGGTCAGGCTCTCTCTTTATGTATGGCGGGAGCGGCATCCGGCCTATGCGCTTGAGTTCTTTATCTATATTCACCACATCGGCGAACCGCACAAGTTTGCCTACCTCTCTATTCTCTACGACCTCGGCCAGCAGCTCTCCATCGTCAGAGTACAGCCTCTTCCCCGGAAAGAGCTTATAAGCTGGCCTGGTCAATGCTTCATAGAGGTTCTTCTTTACCTTTTTAAGGAGAAATATCTCCGCTTTCCCGCCCGTCTCTTTCTTGCAGATTATCCTGGCCGGTATCACCCTGCTATCGTTAAGGACCACCGTGTCCCCTTCCTTAAGGTAGGAGGCGAGGTCTCTGAAGCGCTTGTGATGCATCCTTCTCTTCCGCCTCTCCAAGACCATCATCTTCGATAGATCCCTCTCTTCGAGCGGGTGTTGCGCGATAAGCCCCTTAGGAAGATCATAATCGAAATTGGACAATTTCATTGTTATAAGTCCATAGTCCGGAGTCCGGAGTCCGGAAAGCTGATTGAAAAAGACATTCTAAAAACAAAAATATTTCTTTTAAACATGGTTTTTTATTTTGATCTCCTGACTCCGGACCCCTGACTCCTGACTATCTCCGTGCCCGGATAATAAAACCTTAGGATATCATGCGCCCGGTAACCCTTCTTCGATAAAAAATAGGCGCACCATTGGCACATCCCTACGCCGTGCCCCCATCCTTTGCCGCGGAAGCGGAAGTAACCGCCCTTGTCTATAATATCAAAATTTGTGCTCTTGATAATATTGGGGCCCAGGGCGAGACGAAAATCACCCGCCGGGACCTCTAATTCTTGGTCGCCTACAAGCTTGATCGTCATTATCCTGTCTGAGGCGTCTCTCTCTGTCAGGATCATATATCTTAGATTGCCTATTTTGTATCCCGCGCGCTGTAGGGAGGCTTCTATCTCTGAAACTTTAATATCGCGGCTCCAGTTATAGTGGGGTGAGGCCTTACAGAAGACCGACCTCTGCCCTTTAAGCGGGGCAAGGTCGATATTCCACAGAATAGAGGCGTCTTCCGTGTGTCCTCCGCATGCGGCGTGATAATACGCCGGCAATACCTTCGCACCGTAGGTGAGGACCATGCTGCGAGTCTGGCGAATGGCCCAGCCCGTCCTCCACCTCTCTGACGCTATTCCTCCATATACCTGAGAGTATACATCGCTTGTAACGTCGAAATCTCTCTCTTTGCGGACGGATCTCTGATATAAAGCGTATGTGCGCGCCGCTATTGCCTGAGCCTTCAGCGCCTCCATGGGCCACAACTCCGAAACCTCGTTGCGCATGACGCCGTTTAGATAGTCATCCAGAGATACGTGGTTTATCACCACGATACTCCCATCGCCATGCTTTACTATATCCAGGTCCCCTCTGAATCGGCGCTTACCCAGATATACAGCGCCGCTTTTAGCCGGGCTTACCTTCAGCCCGGGCGAGTCCACGCCCCACTCGCCTAGTATCACATCGAGATCATTGCCCTTCTTTATTATCTTGTCGGAACCGAGCGCGTATAGTGTGTATGGGCCCTTGACGGTAAGCGACGTCTTATCAGCGTCCCGGGCGACGCGTACACGCAGTGTCTCGCTGTCAGCCGTATTAGCGCAGGATAAAAAGTTTACTAAAAATATGAGTGCTAGAGCGGTGACCGCTAAAATGGATCTCTTTACCCCGTTAGGCCTTCCTGCCACATTACGGCTGATAGGTCTAGCGGGGCTCATCGCCTGCCCAGAAAAAATATGATCAGAGAAAGGATAGCGCTGGCGAGCGCGCATGTGGTTATTGGAAAATAGAGGGTGAAATTCTCTTTCTTTATATAAATATCACCGGGCAGCTTACCTATCCAAGGGACTCTCTGCGCCAGGATAAAAATGCCTCCCAATATGATTAGCGCTATCCCGGCGAATATCAACACCCTTCCCATGCCGTCCAATTCCTACTTCACTCTCTTGGTAACTTTTTCGTGTCGTTCCTGTTCGCTGAATAGGCACCCACAGTATTTCTGCCTGTACATGCCCTCTTCCTTGGCCTTGTCCTGGGAGGTCCTAAAACCATTCCTAAAATCCCTGGTGACAAAGTCGACGCCGTACTTCTTGGCGGCATCTTCAGCGATCCTTTTTATGGCCTTCTGGTCCTGGTAGGGGCTTATGAGTAGAGTCGTAGTAAAATGTGTATATCCATTTTGCGAAGCAAAACGGGCCGTTTCGTCGATCCTCATGCGCCAGCAGATCTCGCACCTGGCCCCGAACTCTTCGTGGCCGCAGACATTTCTGAAAAAATTCTTCATGTCGTATTTGTGAAAGAAGACCCGCAGCTTATTCCTTCTGGAGTATTCTTGGACAGCCGCTTTCCTGGCCATATACTCTGCGTAAGGATGGATGTTTGGATCATAGAAGAACCCCTCTATGGCGCTGAACCCCTCCTCGCGCAAGACCTCGAAAGGATAGATGGAGCATGGGCCGCAGCATATATGCAGTAGCAATCTCATAGTTTAGTCCATAGTCCGGAGTCAGGAGTCCGGAGAACTGGTTGAAAAAGACATACTAAAAAAAATTCTTTTTTTAAAGCGCGGTTTTTCATATCGATCTCCTAACTACGGACTACGGACTCCTGACTATTTAAAATAACTCCTTCTGTCTCTCTTTCGCGCCGATATGCTTTCTCGCAAGGCCGGTAAGCTCTCTTCCCCGGGGTGTCCTCTTTAAGTATCCGGCCTTAAGAAGAAAAGGCTCGACCATATCTACGATGGTGTCGCACTCTTCGTTGAGCGTAGCCGCCAGCGATTCTATGCCGACCGGCCCGCCATTATAAAAATCAAGTATCGTCTTTAGGACCTTGCGGTCTATAAGATCGAGTCCTCCATTGTCTATGCCCAGTGAATCCAACGCGTTGCGAACGGTCTCTTTGGTGAGAACGCCTTTAGCCTTTACCTGGGCCCAATCCCTTACCCTCCTGAGCAGCCTGTTGGCCACCCTGGGAGTGCCGCGCGACCTCCCGGCTATCTCGTTGGCGCATTCAGAATCCAATTTAAAATTCAGCATCATGGCGGAACGTTTCAGGATCTCGGCGATCTCATCTGTGGAATAAAAATCCAGGTGGTAGAACATCCCGAACCTCCCCCGCATAGGGGCGGTCAGGAGTCCCGCCCTCGTGGTGGCGCCCACAAGGGTAAATCGTTTCAGGTTGAACTTTATCGTCTTGGCGTAAGGCCCTTTATCTATGATAAAATCTATCTGTGAATTCTCCATCGCGGGATATATGAATTCCTCGACCACCTTGGAGAGCCTGTGTATCTCATCTATGAACAATATATCGCCGTGCGAAAGATTTGTCAGTATCCCTATGAGGTCCCCTGCCCGCTCGATGGCGGGGCCGCTGGTCGCGGTGATCTTGGTGCCCATCTCCTGCGCGATTATGTGCGCCAGCGTGGTCTTGCCAAGTCCGGGTGGGCCGCTGAATAGCACGTGATCCAGCGGCTCGTCTCTCTTTTTGGCCGCTTCGATCCCTATGAGGAGATTGTCGATAACGCCCTTCTGTCCTACAAAATCATTTACTTTGGTAGGGCGAAGCGAAAGATTGAAGACCGCTTCTTCTTCGGTCTCATTCGCGTCTACGAACCGCTCCCTTTGCAGGTCCTTCTCGTCTTTATTCATTTTTTAATCGATTTGCGGTGCGCGGTTTGCGGTGCGCGGTTTGCGCGTCGCACGCTAACCGCCGACCGAAAACCGCTAACCGTCGCTATTTTTCCCCTCGCTGTTTATAGACTTCATTCAAGAGCTCTTCACAGGTAAGTGCTTTGGGGTTTCTGGAGAAGGCCTTGACCACCATATCCTCGGCCTCTTTCTTCTTATACTGCAGCTGGACCAGCACAGATACCGCTTCCTGTCTCCCGTCGCCCTCCGTGGCCGGGGCATTCTCTGCATGCTTGTCCTGTATAAGCCCGAACTTTCCCACTTTGTTCTGGAGCTTCGCGATGATCTGACGGGCCCTCTGCTCGCCGACCCCGGGAAGGGTCTTGAGCAACGCCATATCCGCCTTGTCTATGGCGTCCGCGATAACGGATATCGGCAGGGTAAGGGCCCTGCAGGCCGCTTTGGGGCCAATACCTGAAACGCTTATGAACTCCTCGAAGAACTCCTTTTCGACCTCGTTTATAAAACCTACAAGCACCGGTATCGACCGGGAAGGTTCTGTCTGGTAGTAATGGTATGTTATAAATTCAATAGATCCATCCTCTCCCACCCTGTCTTTTACGGTCTTCATCACTGAAGGAGGCACAAGTATCTCATAACATATATTGTTTACGTCAAGGAGGACACTAATATCCTCACTCTTTCTTATCTTACCGCAAATACGTGATATCATTTTTCAGCTTTCAGCTATCAGCTTTCAGCTATCAGCGCTGAAGGCTGATGGCTGACTGCTGATAGCTATTTATATTTCTTCTATGTACGCGTGGCTTATCGCGATCGCCAGCGCGTCTGTTACATCATTATATTTCGGAAAGCTCTTTAGTCCCAGGAGGCTTGTTATCATACCGCCAACCTGCCTCTTGGAAGCGTGCCCATTGCCCACTACAGCCTTCTTTATCCTGGTAGAGGGATAACTTACCAGCTTTATCTTCTTCTGCCCGCAGATCAAGCACGCTATGCCCCTGGCATGCCCCATGAGAAGCGCCGTGGTAGGATGCTTGTAATGCGCGTATAGCTTTTCAATGACCAGGACAGATGGTTTATATTCTTCCGCCAGATCGATGAGATTGGTGTAGATCTTAAAGAGCCTGTTCTCTATGCCATCTTTTGGAGATGTCCTGATAACTCCCGCCTCAACAAGCCCAAATCTTCTATCCCGGGCCTCTACCAAACCGTATCCTGTAATGCTTAAGCCGGGATCTATCCCGAGTATGCGCATTATAAGTCCGGAGTCCGGAGTTCGGAGTCCGGAGAGCAAATAGTCCGGAGTCCGTAGTCAATAGTCCGTAGAGTGACTCGGGAAAACCGCATATTTAAAAAGCCCTTTTTATTTTTTTGATATCTCTTTTCAACCGTTTCTCCTGACTACGGACTCCTGACTCCTGACTATTATTCCGATTCAAGCTTTTCTAGTATTTCGTGTGGTATGTCGAAGTTCGCGTAGACATTCTGCACGTCATCGTTATCTTCAAGGGCGTCGATCAGAGAAAGAACCTGCTTGGCCTTATCTTCTGCCACCTTTATCGTGCTCTTCGGTATCATGGTTATCTCGGCAGACGCGACCGCTATCGACTTCTTTTCCAGGGCCAGCTTGAGGCGCTCAAAATCCTGCGGGAGGGTCTTTATCTCAAAAGTATCACCCTCGCTGGCAAGATCTTCCGCGCCGTTCTCAAGCGCGATAGACATAAGGGCATCTTCGCTAATTGTCTTATTATCGATAGCAAAATAGCCCTTCTTCTCAAACATCCAGGATACAGATCCATTTCCTGCCATATTGCCGCCGTGCTTGGCGAATATATTCCTTATCTCGGCCGTCGTCCTGTTCTTATTGTCCGAGAGCACTTCTATATACATCGCGACTCCGGCGGCGGCGTACCCCTCGTATACCACCTCTTCGTAATTGACCCCTTCGAGCTCACCGGTGCCTTTCTTTATCGCCCGCTCGATGTTGTCAGCGGGCATATTGCCCTGCTTTGCTTTCGATATAGCGAGCCTCAATGACGGGTTCGCATCAGGCTTGCCGCCGCCACGGCGAGCCGCTATGGTGATCTCTTTTATCATCTTTGTGAAGAGCTTGCCTCTCTTGGCGTCTAACGCCCCCTTCTTATGCTTTATACTGGCCCATTTTGAGTGTCCTGACATATTTATCTCTCCTCAGCTATTGTTAAATCAAAATGTCAAATTCCAAATGACAAATAAATTACCTAATGACAAATTTCCAAATTTCATAATTTGGCATTTGAAATTTATTTGGGTTTTGACATTTGGATTTTGTCATTATTTGTTTGCCGCCTCTTTCGCCTGCTTGGCCTTATCTATTATGGCTTGGGTAATGTTCGATGGCACGATCTCATAAAATGCAAACTCCATTGTGTAGGTCGCCCTGCCGGCTGTTATGGACTTGAGCTCATTCACATACTTATACATTTCATCCAGTGGCACCTGGGCCTTTATAGTCTGGGCGCCCTCGCCCGGCTCCATGCCCATTATCCTTCCGCGCCTGGAATTCAGACTCCCCGTAATATCGCCCATATATTCATCCGGCACGTTTATCTCTACATTCATTACAGGTTCCAGGATAGCCGGTTTTGCCTTGAGCGCAGCGTCTTTGAAGCAGTGGCGCGCCGCTATCTGAAACGCTATATCCTTCGAGTCAACGGGGTGGGTCTTTCCATCATATACTATCGCCCTGACATCGACCGTAGGAAATCCCGCGAGGACACCGGAACCGAGAGCGCTCTTTACGCCCTTCTCGCAGCTTGCAACAAGCTGGGATGGTATCGCCCCGCCTACGACATCGTCTACAAACTCAAATCCCGCCCCTCTGGACAGAGGTTCGATCTTCATCCAGACCTCGGCGAACTGTCCGGCGCCGCC
>JBDRDE010000124.1:0-16077 GCA_043821065.1 Candidatus Omnitrophota bacterium | reverse complement strand
GGAGTATCTCCAGGCGCTTTACAAGCATCTCTCTATCGCTTAAGAGCTTTACAAAATGCGTCTCGACGCCCTTTGATTCTAAAAGCTCGAAGAGTTTGGCCGATACCTTATTGTTGACGACCCCCTTGCCTATGATCGTGCCCTTCTTTGTGGCATCGAAGGCGGTGGCGTCATCCTTAAACTCCTGTATGTAGAGGTTTTTATCATCTGTCTCGAAGACCTTCTTCGCCTTGCCTTCGTAAATAAGCTTTCCCTTCTTCATGATTTCTCCTTATATTCCTACTTTTTTAAATATATCACTTACGTACGCCGTGTGATACTTCGGGTCGAAACAGGCGTTTATCTCCTGCCATGTGAGATGCTTTCTCAGATTTTTGTCGCTCTCAAGCGCCGTCTTAAAGAGCAGTCCGTCCCTTTGTGAAAGCATGGCACAGCTCTGGACTATGTTGTATGCGTTGACCCTCGTAAGGCCTTTGTTTATAAGCTCGAGAAGGACTCTTTGAGAGAATATGACGCCGCGCGTCTTCTCCATATTCTCTTTCATGACATCCTCCCGCACTACGAGCCTCTGAACTATGTCTGTAAATTTTACGAGCATGTAGTCCAAGAGTATCGTGCTGTCCGGCACTATGACCCTCTCCACGGATGAATGCGATATGTCCCTCTCATGCCAGAGGGCTATATTTTCTATGGCGGCCATGGCATTGCCTCTTAATATCCTGGCGAGGCCGGTGATCCTCTCGCATGTGATCGGGTTCTTCTTGTGCGGCATCGCGCTCGAACCTTTTTGCGTAGGAGAAAAATACTCTTCGACCTCTCCTACCTCTGTTCTCTGCAGATGGCGAAACTCTGTGGAGAACTTCTCGAGAGAGGCGCCCACGATCGCTATGGCGTTGAGATACTGGGCATGCCGGTCTCTCTGGAGGACCTGGGTAGATATGTTTGCCGCCTTAAGGCCGAGCCTTTTGCAGGCGTATCTCTCTACTGCCGGACTGACGTTTGCGTACGTGCCTACAGCTCCCGAGATCTTTCCTACACTTATGATCTCCTTTGCGTCTTCCATCCTTTTTAGGTTGCGCTGCGTCTCGTCATAGAATAGGGCCATCTTGAGGCCGAATGTGGTCGGCTCGGCGTGTATGCCGTGAGAGCGCCCCATCATCAGCGTATTTTTGTAGCGGCGCGCCTTATCGCGCAAGGCCTTTAAGAGGAGTCTTATGTCGTTTATGATTATCTCGGAGGCCTCCTTCATCATTATGGAGAGCGCTGTATCGAGCACATCGCTCGATGTCATCCCCATATGGATATACTTGGCCTCGTCACCTATATGCTCAGACAGGTTTACTATAAAGGCAACGACGTCGTGGTTGGTCTTCTTCTCGATCTCTTTTATCCTCTCCACGTCAAACTTCGCCTTCTTCTTGATAACGGCCATTGCGTTTTTCGGCATGAGACCCATATTTGTGAAGGCCTCGCAACAGGCTATCTCGACCTGTAGCATCTTCTTGAATTTATTCTCTTCCTGCCATATAGCCGACATCTTCGGCAGCGTATATCTATCAATCATATAATAATCTCCTAATACTTTTTACTAAAGCAAAGGTATTATGTCATATAAGGCTAAAGTTGTCAAGTGGGGGGCGCCGCGGTGCCCCCTGTCGGTGTTTAGAGAAGCGGCTCGGGCTTTTGCTTGCCTGTATAGCGAAACGGGCCTCCTTGACAATGCATAGCCGTTCTGGTAATCTAGGGGCGTTATGAAGAGACTTGTTCTGCCGATCTTACTGCTGTTGGCCTGCGTGATCTTTTTTGGGTTCAGTCTGGACGACCTGAGCCTGATCAAAGGGGACGAGAATTTCTATTTTTCTAGCGCCAGGCGCATGATAAGAGAGGGCGACTGGATAACGCCGCGCTACCACCATCACATAAGGTTCGAGAAGCCCGCGCTATACTACTGGATGGTAGCGTTATTCTTTAAACTGTTTGGGGTAAGCTGGTTCTCCGCCCGGCTCACATCCGTTCTATCCGGTTCTCTGACGGTCCTATTGGTATATCTTATGGCGCTGCGCCTTCTCTCTAAGAAGGGCGCTCTCTTCTCACCGGTAATCCTGGCGACATCCTTTCTCTTTTTCTGGTATTCGAGGACCGCTGTAACCGATATTACCTTTCTATTTTTGGTAACATCGGCGTTCTTCTTGTTTTTGAAAGGCGAGCGCGATGGCAAGAGGGCACCTATTGTCTTATCGGCTATCCCGCTGGGGCTCTCTGTAATGGCTAAGGGGCCGATGGGGGTTATGATATTCTCATTATCAATAATCTTCTACCTGATCTCTACTAAGAAGCGTGGAGTCCTGAACGGCCCGATATTGATATTGTGGATCTCTTTGGTCCTTCTCATATCTCTTCCCTGGCCGCTCCTTATGTATAAGATACATGGAATGGAATATATAAATCACCTCTGGAAAGTCGAGGCCGTCGATAAGGCCGTCGGTGCGCTGATCAACCCGGAGGCGGGCACCGGCTCTGTGGGGGCTTTGATAAAATATCTATTCTACTACATGCCTGTAGTCCTCTTCTCCTTCGCTCCATGGTCTCTCTTTCTGCCGCTCTCCTTAAAAGGCGCCGGGGCCAATTCGAGAGAAGATAGGTTGTTTATATTAAGTTGGTTTTGGTCGGTATTTATATTCTTTACTTTGGCGAGCTTCAAACATACCCACTATATGCTTCTTTTGTCGCCGCCGCTCGCTATGCTCATAGCGGGCTTCTTCGCGAGCGCCAAGAACGATCTCATCTCGAGAAAAGGGCCGGTCGTCATCGCCTCAGGATCCGTCATCGTCTTTCTTCTGCTCTTCTGGGTAGCGCTGCCCAAGCTTGACTGCGGAACTATAAGAAGTTTCTCATTAAAACTGGCCGCTGAGATCCGAGAGCAGGACGAAGAGATAGCTGTTGTCTCAGAGGGTTTCAATATAAGAAAGATAGGGGCATACCTTAACAACCTAGTGGCTGACACGGAGCCGCTAAGCGGCGATGATCTCGCGCAGTACACCTCGGTGAATAAACAGTATCTTACGCCATTTTTGGAATCGAACAGGCGCGTCTATTGCCTAGTCACAAAGAAGGATTATCTGAGTTCTGTATTGCCTGAATCTAGAGATAAGTTCTTCATATTAGACAAGAGTTTTATGTGGAAGAGATTCGATATTAAAAATTATCTCTCGGCTATAAGAGGGAGAGACTGGGACGCGCTAAAAGAAGAGGCGTACCTCATCAGCAACAAAAAATAAAAATTAGGAGACTAGCTATGGATAATTGGATTGTTTTAGGATTTTTTGGTCAGTTGATGTTTTCCGGACGGTTCCTTATACAATGGATAGCGTCTGAGATAAAGAAGAAGAGCGTAATCCCTATCTCATTCTGGTACTTCTCGCTCGGGGGCGCGGCCATACTCCTGATATACGCGATCTACAGAAAAGATCCTGTCTTCATAGTAGGACAGTCGGTGGGGCTCATCATCTATGCCCGCAACCTCGTCCTCATCGCCCGCCACAAAGAGAAGAAGGCTTAGGGCCGCTCCTTAAGCGTAGGCTCGCCTCCCATGAAAGCAACGCCAGGGGGCTTGCCTCCGCCTCTGCGCATCCCAAGCTTTCCGGTGTTGCTTGCTCGACTATTTTTTTAGCCGTGCTTATGGACTTACGTTTTGAGCCTCACGCATGTAAACCAGAAGCTCAAAACGCGCTATAGGCTTTCTATGAGTAAAACAACATAATATGACATGCGCACTCATTCGCTTGCCTGCTATCGCCTTTGAAAGTAACCCGTGAGATATGATACGCTCATTCGCGTAAGTCCAAAAGCACCAACATATATTACTCTGAATGGCTAAAAAAATCTAATGTCTCGCAAACAACACCGAAAAGCTTATGCAGCATCATAAAGCGCTGTCGGGGGCCCACCTCCGCTTGTCGCTTCCGCCAGAGGCGGACCCGCCTTATTTTCTTTGGCGGGCGCTCCAACATCCAAGCAGTACGAACCGCTCGCTGTCACCCCCTTCACATATGTACACACTATCCAAAACAACATCTAAATCTATAGCTAAGGGGAAAGGGGAGTCTGTCTCCCTTCCCCTTAGTAACCTCTATCCCCTAAAGTTGTGTCGCTTCGCGACGCTTGCAAATTAGCGAACGAAGGCTTGAAGCACCGGCAACCCGTACAAGTTTACTGGTAACGTTTACGGGTGGCATCGGACTGGGCGCCCATACTTTTTTTGGGGTTGGGGGTCCCCAAAAAAATATGGGCTGTCCGATGACAGGACCCGTAAACGTTACCATAGAGGCTTAAGTGCAGCCGGCGCTTGGAGGTGAGTGAGCCTGGCATAAGAAGGTTGACAAGGAGTGGGAGCTTATATATAATATTCAATAACGTAATTATAATATACAAGGGTGAGATGAAGAAATATTACATAGGCGTAGATCTCGGCGGGACCAATACAAAGGTCGCGCTGCTTGGAAAGAGGTTCGATATCCTCAGGAAGTCATCGTTCCCAACCCCGTTGGACAAGAGGCCCTCCCGTGTCATATCTATCATAAAGAGCGTTATAGATGATATGCTCAATGACAGGCGCGCATCCTTGAAAGAAGTATTCGGTATAGGGATAGGCCTTGCCGGACTTGTCAATACAAGAGAGGGCTTTATATACAATCTGGTGAACATACCGGGTTGGAGAGGTGTGAACATAAAGAAGATGCTTCAAAATATCGCTAAGGTCCCGGTCTATGCAGACAATGACGCCAACGTAATGGCCTTAGCCGAGTTTTATAAGGGCGCGGGCAAAGGGAGTAAAAATCTCATCTGCGTGACCCTGGGCACCGGCGTTGGAGGCGGAATCATACTAAACGGAGATATTTACAGGGGCTCTACATTTTCCGCTGGGGAGATAGGGCACATACCATTAAATGAAGAAGGGCCGCGATGCAACTGCGGCGGCACAGCTTGTATAGAAACTTATGTTGGGAACAGGTATATGATGCGCGAACTGACAAGAAAGATAAAGAGAGGCGACAGTACCGTTCTAAAGGAGATGGCCGGCAGAGATCTTTCCAGGCTTACCCCGGAGTTGTTGTACAAGGCGGCAAGGCGCGGCGATAGGTTTGCGAAGGATTTCTGGGAAGAACTGGGTGTGAAACTCGGTATAGCCCTTGCTGGGATCGTGAACGTCTTTAATCCTGACTGTATCATAATAGGCGGGGGCGTGGCAAGCGCCGGAAAATTTCTTTTCGCGCCCATACGCAAAACGATAAAAAGGCGCGCCATGGAAGTTCAGAGTAAGCATATCAGGATATTGAAGGCAAAGCTGGGTGGGGACGCTGGCCTTGTTGGCGCAGGTATATTGGTAGAGACAGAGAAGGGTAGATAATGGCAATCGAAGGCAGATGGATGAAGACAGCGAAAGCGCTCTTTTATATTATAGTTGCCTTCGCTTATATATTGCCTCAAGACTGCCTCTACGCGCAGGATCAGGCAAAAGAGCCGATCATAGTCAACGGTGACCAGGTCGAGTATCTATATGATGAGAAGAAGATCGTAGGCGTCAACAACGTCAACATCGCCTACAAGGGCATAGTCCTTACCTGCGATAATATCATCGTCCACATGGAGACAAGAGAGGCCATCGCCGAAGGGCATGTCGTGCTCATGCAGGACAAGAATATTTTTAAAGGGCATAAGATCCATTATAATTTCAACACCAAAAAAGGTACTATCATTGAAGTTGAGGCGAGGGTCCCGCCATGGTACGGGAAAGGAGAAGAGGCGGCGAAGACAGATGAGAAGGATTATATCATCAATAAAGGCTATATTACCACGTGTAACCTCCCTGAGCCGCATTATAGGATCTCGGCGCGCACGATAAAGTTGTACGTTGACGATAGGGTAGAGGCTTATCACGTGGTTGCAAGACTGGGCAAGATCCCGATCTTCTATTTTCCTTTTTATGTGCACATATTAAACGACAAGAGACCGCGTGTAACCATTGTGCCCGGGCGCAACTCCACATGGGGTTATTATGCATTGACGGCCTGGAGATACTATTTTCACGAGTGGTCGCGAGGGTATGTCCACGTGGACTGGAGAGAGAAGAAGGGGTTCGGTACAGGGCTCGATTATAAATACAAGTTCGGTTATTTTGGAAAAGGCCTGGCCCGTTTCTACTATACGCACGAAGACCACGTCAAGACACTCGAGGAAGAAGGTACGCAACAGGACGCCAGCGAAGATAGGTGGCGCATCCAGTTGAGGCATAAGTGGCAGGTAGATGAGGATACTCTCGCTGTCGGCGAATTCCACAAGATGAGTGATAGGCTCTTCATAAAGGATTACTTTTTTAACGAGGAGTATATAGCGGATCCTCAGCCTGAGACGTTCTTCTCTATGATAAGGACAAAGCGCAATTACAATCTCAGCCTTTACTTTAGGGCCAGGACGCATGACTTCTTCACCGTAGTCGAGAGGCTGCCTGAACTGGCCTTAAGGGTAAAGAGCCAGAGGCTGAGAGATACGGATTTCTATTATAAATCTACAACATCCTACACCATACTTCAGAAGAAGTTCGATAAGGCGTTATATCGGCCCAAGCTGAGGGCGAACAGGTTTGATACCGGGCACGAGATCTCCTATGTAAAGAAATTATTCAAATTTTTGAGCTTCAATCCTTACGCAGGGATAGAGGAGACATGGTTCTCGGAAGACATCTATAATGACGAGAACAAATTAAGGAATATGTTCACATTGGGCGCCAATCTCTCAACCAAATTTTATAAAGTATACCCGTTTACTACGGAAGCGCTGGGCCTGAATATAAATAAGCTTAAGCATATAGTCACTCCGAGGATCGGATATAAATATGTAAGCACTCCCAATATAAAAGCATTGGATCTGAAGCGATTTGACAGGATAGACGGCCGCGCCTCCCACCACGGTGTTGATATAGAGATCGTGAACAGGCTGCTGACCAAGAACATGAGCGGGGAAGAAGTCAATCTGGCCAGGCTTACCACTACCACAGGCGTACTCTTTAAGCGCAAGGTGATAGTGTCCGATGAGACCGAGAGCGATAAGATAATAAGCAGCTTCTTCGATGATCTACGTGTCGATCTTATATTGAATCCCTACCCGTGGCTCCTTCTCAATATGGATTCAAGATACAGCAATGAGCGCAGCACTATAGAGACCGTAAACCTGGACGCGATCGCTTTCCAGGAAGACAGGTGGAAGCTGGGATTAGGGTTTAGATTCGAAGATGATCACTTTAATGGCTCCAGCAGCCAGATCACTACAGAAGGGGGATACAGGATAAGCCCCAAGTGGAAGGCAAAGTGCTACTATAGATTCAAGAAAGAGACTTACGAAGATAGTTTTGAACTAGACGAACAGAATTATGGAATAGAGAGAGATCTCCACTGCTGGCTCGCTGAGCTTAATTACCAGATAAAACAGACAGATGGCCTGGAGGTCAGCGAGGAGCACAGGTTATGGCTCGTCATGCGGCTTAAGGCCTTTCCCGACCTGCCCATAAGGATGTTCAGCACCAAGTACTCGCCACCAAGCGCCGGTGTAGGGGCCGCCCGCTCTTATTAACGATCCCGTCTTTTTCTCACCTTAGCTTCATATATTGCAATATTTAGCCTATTTTTCACTTGCTTATATGTGCTATATATGCTAATATATACGCTCGTTAATCAAATATGGCAATATATTCAATGAGCAGATAACTTACGGTAACTCTATGATTTACCGTAAGTTATAAGTGCGAATTGACTCCGCCGAGCGCGCATAAATTTCCACCGGAAATTTCTGCGCAGCTCAGCGAGGCGGAGCAATGCGAGTGAAGCAATGTGGAGGTCAAACCATGAATATAGCGATAATAGGCACCGGATATGTAGGCCTTGTAACTGGTACATGCCTGGCCGAGATGGGCAATGATGTAATATGTGTTGATAAGGATAAAGCCAAGATAGATAGTCTTAAGAAGGGGCATATCACGATATACGAACCGGGTCTCGAGGCGCTCGTTCAACGAAACAGACGGCAGAAGAGGCTCGTATTTACAACCAATATAAAAGACGCCGTGAAGAAGTCATTGGTTATATTTATCGCTGTCAATACGCCGCCTAAGCCTAATGGTGAAGCCGACCTTATTTTTGTGGAGAACGTGACCAAGAAGATAGCCGAGCATATGACCTCTTATAAGCTTGTCGTAGAGAAGAGCACCGTTCCTATCGAGACAGGGGCCTGGGTCAAGCGCACCATGAAGATCAACAACAAGAAGGATATACCCTTCGATGTCGCGTCCAACCCTGAGTTCCTGAAAGAGGGGGCCGCCATAGATGATTTTATGCACCCAGATCGTGTAGTCATAGGGGTTGAAAGCAAAAAGGCAAAAGAGATCCTCATGAAACTTTACGAGCCCCTTAACGCGCCCATGGTCGTCACCAATGTCGAGAGCGCCGAGATCATAAAGCACGCCTCGAACTCGTTTCTGGCTACCAAGATCTCTTTTATAAACGCCGTAAGCAACATATGCGAGAGAAGCGGAGCCGACATAGAAGAGGTCGCCAAAGGCATGGGCATGGACAAGAGGATCGGGAGGTCATTTTTGAACGCGGGCTTAGGTTTTGGAGGCTCATGTTTTCCAAAAGATCTAACCGCGTTCGTCCATATAGCCGAAAAGCGCGGGTACAATTTCGATCTTTTGCGGGAGGTAGGCAATATAAACGATCGGCAGAGAGAGCTCCTTATAAAGAAGATAAAGGACAACATATGGAATCTTGAGCAGAAGACGATAGGCGTACTTGGACTCTCATTCAAGCCCGATACCGATGATATAAGACAGTCACCGGCGATAAATATAATAAAAGATCTATTAGACTGCGGGGTCAACATAAAGGCCTACGACCCGCAGGCAATGAATAGAGCCAAGAAGGAGTTGAAGAAGGTCTCTTTCTGTAGAGACCCTTATGAGGTGGCCAAAAATAGCGACTGCCTTGTGGTGGCGACAGAGTGGGACGAGTTCAGAAAACTCGATCTTTTAAAGATCAAGGGCTTGCTGAAACAGCCGTTGATAATAGATGGAAGGAATATTTATAAGCCGA
The DNA here is from genome assembly GCA_043821065.1 of Candidatus Omnitrophota bacterium. Classification (GTDB taxonomy): domain Bacteria; phylum Omnitrophota; class Gorgyraeia; order JABMRJ01; family JABMRJ01; genus JAZFTF01. The sequence continues at coordinate 6,937 of JBDRDE010000124.1, read as the reverse complement.
AAGAGATGGATAAGCTCGGTTTTAAGTACATATCGATTGGAAGATAGATTGAACAGGGGTCGCGGTTAGCGGTTCGCGGTTAGCGTGTTGCATGCTAACCGTTTTCGAGAAGTTTTCATACCCGCACACCGCTAACCGAAAACCGTTAACCGTATCTGTATGGAGGCGACATGAGGGGAGTAATACTGGCCGGCGGACTAGGGACGAGGCTCAGCCCATTAACAAAGATAAGCAATAAACATCTTCTACCCGTATATAGCAAACCGATGATATATTATCCGATCGAGATACTTGTAGAAGCTGGCATAAGAGACATACTTATAGTGACCGGGGGAACACACGCCGGAGAGTTTCTAAGGCTACTGGGAAATGGCGAACAGTTCGGCCTTAAGCATCTCAACTACACTTACCAGGAGGGCGAGGGCGGCATAGCGGCCGCATTACGGCTGGCCGAGCATTTTTCAGGTGGCGATAAGGTGGTGGTCGTCTTGGGCGACAATATAATAGAAAAGGATATCAAAAAAGCCGTTACCAATTTTAAGACGCAGCCTAAAGGCGCCAGGATACTTGTGCAGAGGGCGGCGGATCCGGAGCGCTTCGGCGTGGTCGAGATAAAAGGTGACAAGATAGTCTCTATAGTGGAGAAGCCGAAGAAGCCCAAGTCTGATTTTATAGTGACCGGGATATATATGTATGACAGGCAGGTATTTGATATCATAAAGACCCTGAAGCCTTCAGGGAGGGGCGAGCTCGAGATCACCGATGTCAATAACGCTTATCTTAAAAAGGGAGAGCTATGCTACGAGACATTGGAGGGATGGTGGTCGGATTCAGGCACCTTCGATTCGCTGTTAAAAGTGAATAATCTCGTAGCCGAGAAGGAGAGAAAGAAGAGTAAGCGGTCCATAAATAAGAGTATATAGAGAACGGAGATTCCAATGAAGAAGATTCTTATCACGGGAGGAGCGGGTTTCATCGGATCTAATTTTATAAGGTTCTTTCTCAATAAGTATAGCGATTTTGTTATAGTAAACCTCGATAAGCTGACATACGCTGGGAACAAGAACAACCTTAAGGACGCCGAAAAGGACCCCCGTTATGAATTTGTGAAAGGCGATATATGCGACAGGGCGCTTGTAGAGAAGGTCGCCAAGGGGTGCGATGCCATAGTCAACTTCGCGGCCGAATCTCATGTCGACAGGTCGATCAAAGACCCTGAGGGGTTTTTGAAGACAAACATTGACGGTGTACTGACAATGCTCGAAGTCGTAAACAGGCACAAGATACCCAGATATCTCCAGGTCTCTACGGATGAGACTTACGGAAGTATCCCTAAAGGCCATTCAAAAGAAGATGATATCCTTAATCCTTCCAGCCCGTACGCCGCGAGCAAGGCGGCCGCGGATCTCTTATGCGGCGCCTATTTCATTACGTACAATACGCCTGTGGTGATAACAAGGAGCTCCAACAATTTTGGCGAGTATCAATTCCCGGAGAAGGTCATACCGCTCTTTATAACGAACGCCTTGGAAGGGAAGAAGCTCCCGCTCTATGCCGATGGATCGAATGTGCGGGACTGGATATATGTCCTCGATAACTGCGAGGCGATCGATTGCGTGCTTCAGAAGGGGCGCGTGGGCGAGATCTACAATATAGGCGGAGGCAATGAGAAAAAGAATATCGAGATCACGCGCACTATATTGGAGATCACTGGAAGAGGCGAAGATTCCATAGAGTATGTAAAAGACAGGTTGGGCCACGATAAGCGGTACGGCTTAAGCTCAGAGAAGTTGAAGAGACTGGGCTGGAGCCCGAAATACGACTTTGCGCAGGCACTCGGAGCAACCGTGGAATGGTATAAAAATAACAGCTGGTGGTGGAAGCCGCTCAAGGTAGCGCCGTTGGTGCCGTAGGCACCACACAATATAGGGGCGCATTACACGAGGTGTAGGCGCTACACAATACAGGGTGGCATAATATGAATATAGCTATCACGGGATCAAGCGGGATGTTAGGCACGGCACTGTGCGCGGTATTATCGAAAGATAATGCATACTCGATCACAGGCATAGATCTCAAGGAGGATCCCTCAGGTGAAGAAGGGCCTTCAAGCTTTTTCGCATGCGACATAACCGACTACGCAGCCCTCGATAATGCCGTAAGAGAGATAAGGCCGGATCTGATCATCCATACCGCCGCTTACACCGATGTAGACGGGTGCGAGCGTGACCCGGGGAAGGCCCAGATCGTCAATAGCATAGGCACTCAATATGTCGCTCGCGTTGCGCAGGAGTATTCCTGCGGACTTATATATATATATAAGTACGGACTTTGTCTTTGACGGTTCGAAGAGATCACCTTATACGGAGGATGATCAGCCTAACCCCATAAATACTTACGGGAAGTCAAAGCTGGAAGGCGAGAAGTATGTCATGGAGCTGATCGCCTCCAAGAGATTTTTTATCATAAGGACCAGCTGGTTATTCGGCCATAACGGAAAGAACTTTGTCGATACGATACTGAACAAAGCGAAGCATGAGAAGGCGCTCAAGATAGTCAGCGACCAATTTGGCTCACCCACTTATGCCTTGGACCTGGCCGGGGCGATCAAGAATATAGTGCACCTATACGGTAAAAGGGAAGATATATACGGGATATACCATGTCACCAACAGCGATGATTGTTCCTGGTATAAGCTGGCGCAGAAGTCTATAAAGTTGGCCGGCCTGTATGACATAGAACTTATTCCGATAGTCTCTTATGAGCTAGACCGCCCAGCGGAGAGGCCGGCATTCTCTATACTGGCTAATGATAAATATATAAAGCTCATCGGAGCCCCATTGAGACGATGGGGGTCGGCTCTCGAAGAGTATATAAGAACAAGGAGGAAGTAAAATGTATAATAGGCTGAAAGAGAAGATAGAGTCAAGGAGGGCGAGTGTGAGCGTGATAGGTCTGGGGTATGTAGGGCTCCCGCTCGCCGTAGAGTTCGGCAAGGCCGGATTTCTTGTATATGGGATAGATGTCAACAAGGAGCAGGTAAAGGCCCTTAAAAAAGGAAGCTCCCATATTGGCGATGTCCCGTCAAGTGATGTCAAGCGCCTTGTAAAGGAGGGGAGATTTAAGCCTGTCTCAAGCTATGAAGTGATAGGTAAGTCAGACGCGGTGATAATATGCGTTCCCACGCCGCTTTCAAAGACGAAGGAGCCCGATGTCTCCTACATATTGACCGCGGTCCGGGCCATAGCAAAGTTAAAGAAAAAAGAACAGCTTATAGTATTGGAGAGCACTACGTATCCCGGCACGACTGATGAGATAGTCATGCCGATCATGGAGTCACGCGGGCTTAAGTGCGGCAGGGATTTCTATCTCGCCTTCTCTCCGGAAAGGGTCGACCCCGCCAACGCCCTCTATAAGACCAAAGACATACCGAAAGTGGTGGGCGGTGTTGATAAGCAGTCCGGGGCACTGGCGAAAGAACTGTACAAGGCTATTGTAAATAAAGTCTTTCTCGTCTCCTGCACAAAGACGGCAGAGATGGCGAAACTATTAGAGAATACATTCAGGAGTGTCAACATCGGCCTGGTCAACGAGATCGCCCTTATGTGCAATAAGCTCGGGCTTGATGTGTGGGAGGCCATAGATGCGGCCGCCTCTAAGCCTTTCGGTTTTATGCCGTTCTATCCCGGACCGGGGATAGGGGGCCACTGTATACCGCTCGACCCTATATACCTGTCGTGGAAAGCAAAACTCCATGGCTTTGAGGCCCGGTTCATAGGCCTGGCTGACAGGGTCAACTCGTCGATGCCGGAATATGTGGCATCCAGGATATCGAGCGCCCTCAATGACGTCAAGAAGACCATAAAAGGCGCGCATATACATATACTCGGCATATCATATAAAAAAGACGTAAGTGACACAAGGGAATCCCCGGCTCTGGAGGTAATAAAGATATTGAGCGCTAATGGGGCGAACGTGACGTTCTCCGATCCATATACCGGCTACTGTGAGATAAAAGGCAGGCGTGTAAAGTCGGTAGAACCTACCCCGGCCGTCTTGAGAAAGAAGGATTGTGTAGTCATCATCACAGACCATAGCGTGTATGATTACGAAAAGATCGCCAGGAATTCAAAACTATTGTTCGATACGCGCAACGCCACTAAGGGCTTAAAAACGGGTAAAAGGAGCATTGTCAGACTATGAGTCCCGTTAGACCTTATATGACGAGAAGAACATGTGATAGTCTAACGAGGAGGTCTAATGGGATGAGCCCCGTTAGACCTTGGAAGCCGATAAGAGCGAATTGTTATCAAATGGAGGTCTAACGGGATGAACAAATTTCTTGTAACGGGGGGCGCTGGATTCATAGGTTCCAATATAGTAGACGAACTGGTCGCCAGAGGCCATGACGTCAAGGTAGTAGACAATTTTATGACCGGAAAGAGAGAGAACCTGGAGGGTGTCTTAAAGAAGATAGAGTTGATAGAGGGGGACATAAGAGACCTGGACCTTATGAGGCGCGCCGTTAAGGGCGCCGAATATGTACTGCACCAAGCGGCCTTCCGCTCCGTTCCGAAATCCGTTGACAATCCTACTCTCGCCAACGATATAAATGTTACTGGGACGCTTAATGTCCTGATAGCCTCCAAAGAGGCCGGTGTGAAGAGGTTGGTGAGCGCTTCAAGCAGTTCCTGCTACGGGGATACAGATAGCTTCCCGGAACGCGAAGACGCCTTTCCCAGGCCGATATCCCCTTACGCCGTATCGAAGCTCGCCGGCGAATACTACTGCAAGACCTTCAGCGCCACATTTGGCTTAAAGACCGTAAGCCTGCGTTATTTCAATGTCTTCGGCCCGCGCCAGAACCCGGAGTCTAAATACTCCACCGTCATCCCGATATTCATATATAGGATGCTCGGGGACCTTTCACCCATCGTAAACGGGGACGGCAGGCAGTCTAGAGACTTTACGTATGTGAAGAACGTGGTAGAGGCCAATATTGCCGCTGCCCTCAAAGAGGGGGATTTTAACGGCGAGGTATTCAACGTCGCCTGCGGCGAATCATATTCGGTGCTGGATATAATATCGCACCTAAATGCCTTTATGGGCAAGAAGATAAAACCGGAGTTCGTTTCACCCAGGCCCGGGGACGTGAAGAAGACCCAGGCCGATATAAGCGGCCTAAAGAAGGCCCTCGGGGTCATCCCTGGAGTCAGATTTAAGGAAGGGCTCAAGATGACTCTCGATTGGTTCACAAAGAGCGATGTGAAGCTGGTTTAATGAGGGAGGAGATATCTTTATGAAGAAGAGAGTCTTGATAACAGGAGGGGCCGGATTTATAGGATCCCATCTATGTGACTATCTTTTGTCTAAAGGATACAGGGTCGTGGCCATAGACAATCTCCTGACAGGCAATATCAGGAATATCACGCACGTAATAGGAAACAGGGACTTTAGATTTATCAAGCACGACGTCACAAAGTTTATTGCGATAAAAGATGCTATAGACTATGTCCTCCACTTCGCTTCTCCGGCAAGCCCTTCCGACTATCTGAATTTTCCTATACAGACGCTCAAGGTTGGCTCGCTGGGGACGCACAACGCCCTGGGTCTCGCGAAGGAGAAGAAGGCGGTATTCCTACTGGCCTCTACAAGCGAGATATATGGCGATCCCCTGGTGAATCCTCAGCCTGAGAGTTATTGGGGCAATGTAAACCCTATAGGGCCGCGCGGGGTCTATGATGAGGCTAAGAGGTTCGGCGAGGCGATAACAATGGCTTATCATAATACGCATAGGCTCAATACTAAGATCGTTCGGATATTCAACACCTTCGGTGAGAGGATGCGCGTTAGCGATGGTAGGGCCATACCGAACTTTATAGAGCAGGCGCTAAATAACAAGCCTATCACGGTGTATGGCAACGGCCGCCAGACGAGGAGCTTCTGCTACATATCGGACCTTATAGAAGGCATATATAAACTTATGATATCGAATATGAATACGCCTGTGAATCTGGGTAATCCCAATGAGATGAGCGTTATGGACCTGGCAAAGAGGATAATAGAGTTGTCCGGCTCCAGATCGAAGATAGCCAAGAAGCCTCTACCTATAGACGATCCAAAGGTAAGGCGCCCCGATGTCTCTTTGGCTAAACGAAAGTTGAAGTGGCAGGCGCGGGTACCCCTGGATGAGGGGCTAGAGAGAACGATAGAGTATTTTAAATTGGGAGGTTAGCATGTCAAATTACCTTTTGACCAAGAAGCAGGATGAGGTCTTTGATTTTATAAGGACCTATATAGAGAAGAACAACCGTTCTCCCTATATTAGGGAGATACAGGAAGGATGCGGTATCTTATCTTATAAGGGAGCTATAGACAAGCTTCTCGCCCTGGAGAGAAAAGGGTATATACAGAGAAAACTGAATAAGCACCGCAGTATCGTCTTGAATAGCAGGGCAGAGCGCATAGAGCACAGCGCATAGGGCAGCGCATAACTGATCAGGCAGGAATAAATGAGGAAAGATATGAAAATCCCGTTGTTGAATTTAAAGAGACAGTACAGATCGTTAAAAAGCGAGATAGATAAGGCCATAGAGAGTGTCGTGGAAGCCCAGAATTTTGTCCTTGGAGAAGATGTCCGCAAGCTCGAAGAAGAGATAGCTGCCTACTGTGGGACCCGATACGGGGTCGGTGTCGCGTCAGGTACGGACGCGCTCTTCTTATCTCTGAAAGGTTTAGGTATCAAGGAAGGCGACGAGATCATAACAACCCCTCTTACATTTATCGCGACCGCTGAGGCGATATCCTATCTCGGCGCGAGGCCGATTTTCGTAGATGTCGATAGAAATACATACAATATCGACCCTTCGCTTATAGAAGAGAGGATAACCGGCAGGACCAGGGCGATACTTCCGGTGCACCTATACGGCCAGTGCGC
>JBDRDE010000123.1:0-12569 GCA_043821065.1 Candidatus Omnitrophota bacterium | reverse complement strand
AAATCCTAAGAGACTTGATATTCCAAAATGGAATATCAAGTCATTGAATTCTTCTAAACGTCTCTCTTTTCTACTTGCCTCTCTACATAAGTAGACACGAAAAGGGCCCATTTTATTACATTTATTTTAAAAAAATTGCTTTTTACAACCCCGTCACCGCGAGCACTTTATGTCCTCTCCTATGGGAATATTATACACCTGCAAAGGAATGGTTACAAAAAATGGCGGCTTATTTCAGGGCTTCGATGATCTCCCTATCATCGAGCTTGTCTAGCCCATCTAGTACTTTTTTCTGCCATTTGGTGGGGATATTGAGGAAGGTATTCCTTAGGGTCTCCCGTTCTCCTTTGGCCATTATAGCCCTTATGATCTGGATCGCCGTACTTCTATCTTTTATGGCTTTTTCTTCTCTGGCCCTTCGCTGGAAAATTATTAGTTTATGCAGGGTAAAATTAGCAGGATGCGGCAATTTTAGCGTAAAATCTTCTATGCTTACCTTAATAAGGTTCGTGGTTAGAAAATTAAGAAATCTCAGCGTAACGGGTAGCATCAATTCATGCCTAGTTTTGGCAAAGGGTAAGGCTTGTTCATGCCTTTTCCTCTTTCTGGAACCAAAAGCTCGAGAATTAAATCCGGGTGGTCAAGCTTGATGTATCCTTCGCTTCCTTTAAAAGTAGTGACAAACCCCAGGTCTTTTAAGAGTTCTGGCATGTCTGCCTCTCCTCTTATGTATGGTGCTTCAGAAAAATAGTCCTTATAAAAATAGACACACCAGCTTCCTATTAGTATAAAATTGTTCAGAACACCTGCTTTATTAAGGCGTCTCAAGACCTCGAGACATAGTTCATATTGCTTCTTTTCCACGTAACGTGCTCCTTAAAAATTTGATCTGCTTTTTGACCTTAGACAAAAGATTTCTGTATTTCTTTCTGAGTTGTTTAGCTTCTTCGTATTTCTTCTTTTCTTTGTCCGACAACTTGCCCTTATAAACATACTTCACCTTTTTGCCTATTCGCCTTACTAAATAACAGTATTTATGCCCTCTTCTTTCCTTTATGGATATGCAACCCTTAGGTAGGCTTCGCAATGCCTCTTCGTACTCTTTCTGCATCCGAAGCGAATTTCTGAGCTCTTCTGCTAAAGCTCCCTTAATCACACCTTTTCCCATTTTCCTACTCTATCTTGAACTTGTTTGATCTGCTCGCTTATCCAGCCCATAATTATGTCTTTTACAAGATCTATTTCATGCCTTTCGAGATGTTTGCTTTTGGGTATCTTGTGCCATTTAAAAAGGCAGCCTCTGCAGCATGTAGCCGTTGCGTGCTGAGCCTTAAATACAGGGTGCCCTCTAAATGGTGTCTGCTTACCATCGTTCTTTGGTTTCGCTGGAGCAAGCCTTGTAGTAATAAAGTCAAGCGCGTGCTTTTCTATCTTGGTGAGACCAACCTTTTTTACATACAGAGCATCTTCCTCATTCAATTTAAAACTAGATCTAAACTTTAACATCAGTTCGTTTTGTATTATTTGTATTATTTGGGGACGGTCCACTTGGGGACATCCTACTTTTTTAGGGTGTCCCGCTTGAATGAAAACTCTATCTTCACCTTTGCAGGCTTACCGGCTATTTCCAGAACTGGATAGGCAAGAAAGTTGATAGGGCCCGATTCCGGACCGGGTTCAAAGACAAGGTCCCGTCCGCGGCTGAATTCGAAGCGATTGGCCGGATGATGGCCAAAATAATAAGTTGAGAGGCTGGAGTATTTATCGGCTTCGGAGATATCTACAGGCCACCACTTACCCTCTGCGTAAAACTCCACCCAGCAGTGGTATCCATCCACTCCTCCATCATTTCGCGCAGAAGGGATGCCGGCGCCGATAGCAAAACGCGCAGGAATACCTACTGATCTTGCAAGAGAGGTAAAGTAAGCGTGAAAATCTGTGCAGTTCCCTGTACGCGCATCGCAGGCGTAAGAAGCGTCTCCTTTACCCCAACCCGGTCCGTATTTGATATAGCGCATATGGTCGATAACATGATCGTAAATAGCGCGGGCGCGCACAAGATCGCCCTTCTTCCCCTTTACTACTTCTTCGGCAGTGCTTTTAAAATCGCCGCCGATCGGGACCAGGCGGTCCGCTCCGATGCTCTTCTTCCAATCATCGGACTCTGGCGCATAGCCGGCCTTTTCAATCCGCTGTACATGATAATTAATGTCAAAAGTCTTTTCGCTATCCTCGGGATGAAGTTCGACGAAAAAGCTCTTATTGCCGTACCTGGACTCCGTCAGTATTCTATAGTCTTTGGGCAAATTGGTGCTCTTTAACTCGACTTCCTGGAATGCGTCCTTTTCCGGGTATGGGATCCACATGCGGGCAGGCTCTGCTATTACAGGAAGTTTAAACCTGTAAAGGAAGTCAAACTCGTCTCTTCCTTCGACGACTCCAAGTAACTGCGGCGTTGCGTCGCTTACAGGCACCCGGTCCCAAGTGCCGCTCTTGTTTTGCTCCCACGCGTAAAAAGGGATACCGTTCAGCTTGTGAAGCGTGGTCTCGGTAACGGTCATCTCGCCAGGGTCACCCGCAAGGAAAAAATCGACGTCGTAAACATCGCCTTTAGTATCTACCAGATCTATACATGCGAAATGGCGCCGTGGGCCCAGATTGGCCAGGTATTCGGTATGAACTTTGACGAGTTTAAATAGATATTCCTCATTGTCGGAAAGAAACCTGAAATACCCCCCGCCTAGACGGGCCTGATCTTCTATGTACTTCTCTATCCCGGCTTGTATATCTGCCGTTATCAGGTTGGGCACCGGGGCATTTATAAACTCTTGCCCATAGCACCTAAAAGCAACACAGAGGATGATCCCTGCTGCTATTACTATCTGACGAAATATAACAAGTTTTCCGGGGTTGCTTAGCCTCATCAAAACTGCCCTTACTGTGGATGCTCTGAAGTTGGGTGATCCGATGACGGGTGGTCCGATGTCGGGTGGTCCGATTCCGGGTCCTCTGAGCCCGAACCCTTAAGTTCTGCCTGCGTTGGGTGCTCTGTAGTCGGGTGATCTGATGTCGGGTGATCTGAATCTGGGTGATCAGATGCCATATCCTCTGAGCCCGAACCCTTAAGATCTGCCTGCGTTGGGTGCTCTGACTTCACATATTGCGAATTACCATGCTCCCCCATAGCCTGTGTCTTAGATATAAATAGACCAAGACTGACAAAAACAGCAACAACTACAATAAACAATAACTTCTTCATACCTACCCCCTTGTTAATGCTCGCCTTAAATCAACGCGCAACGCGCTCACCATCTACAGGCCGCACCTGCGTAAATAGCGGCCTCTTTTTGAGACTTAAGCAGCCTCAGGAAGGCCCTGCCGCCGCCTTTTAGCATGATGTGTGATAGTTCGATCTCTATACCGGTATCGGCCCTATTCTCATTTAAAAGTTTTAGAGAGATGGTATCCCTCTTTGTAAGCCTCGCCTCAGCGCCGAAGACTATTCTTTGCACCTCCTTGCCTTCATATCTTACCTCAAATATGACCCCCACGCCCTTCTTTATGGCCCATCTTCCAAAGAGAGCGAGGGTACGCTTCTCTTCTTTGCGCTTACCAGAAAGGACTATCCCGATCTCGTATTTTATGCTGTGCTTCTCGTATATGCCCAGGCTCGTAATAAAATTAAATACGGAGCGAGAGTCCCCTTCCAGCTCGTATAATATCTTGGCCCTCTCCGTTATGTTCCAGTGGCCACTGAAGGTTATTGTGTGCGTTTTTTTGCGCTTGCGAATAAGGTGTGATCTCTGGTATTGGTATGTGATGTGGTAGTTCTTACCTATATCCCAGGCGCCTGTAAAGGTGAGTATATCGTATCTCTGCCTCTCTCTCTTTACCTTGAAATTTAGGCGGTTATTCTTATCGGCTTGCCAGGCGCCTTCAAGCTTTATTACATAGGTGGTCTGTATATTATCTTTCGATTTTGTGGCAATGGCGAAGGCGAGCTCATTTCTATCCGCATCAAGTATCTCGCCTTGGAATACAAGCTCATCTCCAAAGGTCTGCCTGCCTCTTTTATCGAGTGTGAGCCTAAGATCGTGATCGTCGGTGAGCGACCATCTGCCCTTTAGCCTTATCTGGTGAGGTATCCTTGGGCCGGTGCCTTTTATCTCTGCGGGGTCTTTTATGTGATATATGAGGGAGTTTCCTGGGCCGGTCTTGAACTTTCCGTCCAATACCCTGCGAAACCGGCTGACGTCTGCCTTCTTGCCGGTCTCTTTTACAACCAGCCTATTATGAGGGTCTGTCTCGTATCTGATCTTTTGCAAACCTGTTCGCCCTGCGATACCTACATTTTACGAGCTAGCTATTTAAATGCGTCTGCGCCTTGCGCAACTTCTGCAGAAAATCATCCTTTTTGAATGCTGACATCCACTTCTTAAACGTCATCCAGCCGCCAAAGCGAATAATATAATTGCGCCATCGCCTATACCATATCCTCCAACCGGCCTTGATATTATGAAGGAAGAAGACCATGGAAGGGAACGAAAATATATTAAGGCCTACCAAAAACATATATCTAAACTGGTATACCTTGCTCATGATCTTCGCTACAGACTCCTGCAGCTCTAAAGCGGTCAGGGGCTCATCGGGCACGAATAGCGGGAAGTTGCCGTCATAGTACTCCCAGCCGATATCTGCGCGCGGAAAGACCCTGTTCTGCCTCTCCAGCCTGCTCCTTAATTCTGTACCTGGCAGAGGCACCGGCAGCATGACCTGTACGGTATCGAGCCTGGCCTTTCTTATAAATCTCCTGTAATGCTTGACGCGCTCTTTCGCGGACATGCTGAACTTAATACCCTCTTTCATGGGATAGCCAAAGATAAACATGCCATGCACCAAGAACCCGAATCTGCGGAATTCTTTAGTAAGCTCCAGCATATCGCTGGGCTTGAGGCGCTTATTCATCGCCTTAAGCTCCTCTTCTATAGGCGACTCAAAGCCTATGGCGACAAAATTGATACCGGTCTGGCGCATAGCAAGGAGGAGTTCCGAGTCTTTCGCCTTATCCAGCCTTATTTGAACACCCAGATCCAATCTTCTGCCTATCTTCTTCTGATGGTCCCGAATCATGTGGCAGAACCTTATCGTCTCATCCCTATGCTGACCGAAAAGATCATCTACTATAAAGAACGTCCTGGCGTCCCTCGTTTCAAGAAGAAAGCTTATGCGCTCAATCAGCCTCTCAGGAGAGGAAGATCTTGGCTTGCCCTTGACTGTGCAGAACTCGCACTCCATGCCGCAGCCCCGTATCCTTTCAACGGAATAGTTCCTTATCTTGGCATATCGCACCAATGAGAAGTCAGGCAAGGGTAGTTTGTCGAAATCGTGTATAAGCTCTCTTGGCTGGGTCTTAATGGTATTGTCGTCTCTCTTAAAGGCTATGCCCCTTACACCATCTAGATCTCTCTTTCCCGCCAAAGCCTCTAGGAGCTCTCTTATCGTCTCCTCCCCTTCGCCCCTCACTATATAATCGATACCTGCTGATAGCCCTTCTTCTATATTATCTTCGATAAAATGCTGGCCGCCCGCGATAGTTATGACTCCCTTGTCTTTGTAAAAACGGGCTAACTTGAATAATCTGGGTATCGTGCTGGTGAGGCCGCCATAAAGGCCTACGGCATCCGCATATCTTAATGACTGCAGGAATTCGTGGTCTGCGCCGCCTTCTCTGCTCTTGGGGCCATACAAGCGGAGATTATTCTCATCTATGACCTCAGCGTCCCACTCCTCCATCTTGTTGACTGTGGTGGCGACGCATATGGGGCCTAGCGCTGTGGTCCTCCTGGCCGAATATGAATATATATTGAAGGCGGGAAATGCGGGGACTATGAATCTCATCCTATATCTTTTTTTGGTCTTATCTAGCACGAAATGGCCCTTTCACACTTGAATAAGGGACGGTTCAGCACGAGTGAACCGCCCCATGTTTTTATACTATGTTTTACTAACCTACCAATTTGTCAAATTCACTTACTGTAACTGCCGGGTAACTCTTAAAGGAGATACCTGTAGCCCTTGCTATGTCCACAGACGTCTTTATGGCACCCTGTACACTTGGCAGATCCACTACAAAAGCTAGATCAAATTTACCCAAAATAGCGTACATCGACTCTACCTTGCCGCCATTCTTTTCTATAATACCTGTAACCTTTTTTGTCCTATCAGTGCTAATACTATTTAAGGCGTCAACAGAATACTTGCCGAGCATTAAAAACTTTGCCATATCCCTTCACCCCCTTTTGCTTTACTCTTTTATTATAATATGCATAAAAGGGTTTTGCAAGCAAATCTCGCTTTACACCCTACAGTTTAATGATACCATCTTGGTATCATTTGTCAAGTAAACAATGCTCTTTAGTCTTATATTGCCCTTTGATTAGAACTTAACCTGGGGAACCGCCTTTGCTCCTTCTGCCGCCTCAAAATATACACGCGGTTCGTGGAGCCCCCTCATCCCGGCGAATAATCCCCCGAAGATGGTGCGCCGATAGGCGTTAAATGACTTGACGGTGTTGTTGTATCTCATCCTCTCGACCGCTATCCTGTTTTCCGTGCCTTCCAGCTGGGCCTGTAGCGACAGGAAGTTCTGGTTGGCCTTCAATTCCGGGTAGTTTTCCGCTACAAGGAGGAGTCTCGACAAGGCATTGCTCATGCCGTTGGCCGCGCCTATCTTATCTTCTGTCGTCTTCGCCTTGCCCCACTGGCTCCTGAGCTCGGTGATCTTGGTAAAGGTACCCTGCTCGTGCTCCATATAGCCTTTTACCGTACTGACAAGATTGGGTATAAGGTCGTTTCTTCTCTGCAGCTGGTTCTCTACCTGGGCCCAGGCTGAATTCACCTGCTCATCCAGGATAACCGGGGTATTAAGCCCCCGCAAAAACCACCCGCCCGCTATTAAAACTATCGCTACTACAACGATCAGGACTATCCATATCTTCTTCATATTTCACTCCTCTGTTTAATGAGACCATGATTTACGTAAAATCTCTGATTTTTCGTAAATCATACGGTCGAATTAACTACCACCCGCCTGACGCGCCCCCGCCGCCCGACATACCTCCGCCAAACCCTCCAAATCCTCCGCTGAATCCGCCTGAATTCCCCCCGTAACCGCCACCGTGCCAATAACCGCCCCTGCGGCGGTATGACCCCGGCAGAAAGAGCATCCAGAAAAACCCCATCCTAAGGCTCAGGAAGAGTAATACGAAGAGGATGCTAAATACGGTCTTAAAAATAGATTCGAGCACGGTGGGCTCTTTAGGCAGCGGTGCTCCGGTGGGCAATGAGCCGAATTGAGAGAGCTCTACATTATATTCCTTTGCTATAAGTCCGGCTATGGCTATAGCGCCCCTGGCTATACCGCTGTTAAAATCCCCAGCCTTGAAGGATGGCGTAATATACTCGGTTATAATGATCTTCGCCAACGCGTCCGGTATGGCGCCTTCAAGGCCATAACCGGATTCTATGCGCATCTTCCTGTCATTTACGGCGATCAGTAGCAGTATACCGTTATCCTTACCTCTCTGTCCGATGCCCCACTTCTCAAAGAGCCTCACGGCGTAATCTTCTATACTATAAGGCCTTACGGTAGGTACCGTTACTATCGCCATCTGCGCCGAGGTCTTCTGCTCCACCTCACCCGCCAGGGCCGTAATAGCCGCTCTATTGTCTGCCGATATGATGCCGGCAAAGTCGTTTACATAGCCGCTGTACCCGGGAAGGCTATCCTCCTGCGCACGCGCCGCCAAGGGCACAGCTACCAGGGTCACTACAGCGATAGCGGCTAAAATGAGTCGCTTCGTCATATTTTGTCCACTACCAGGGCCAGTTTCTTGATCTCGGCTATATACTTTTCAAAGTAGGCTGCCACATCCTGGCCCGCTATCTTTTCGTCGTCCTTCTTGTCCTTTAAGATGGTTATAAATACGCTGCTGTCGAGGACGAAGCATTCGGCGAGCTTGGCAAGGATCAGCTCCTTCTCTACCGGAGGTGCCTGCCCCTTTAGCCTGATGAGGCCCCTGAAGATAGGCATGAGGCCGTAAAGAGACTCTTTCATAAGGGCCTCTATGCCCTTCTTTGCAAGGCCTATCTCGAGATACGCCTGGCGGAGCCGTATGAGCTTTCCCTTTATCTGCTGCTCGCAAAAGAGCCTTATATGCTCGTCCGCTATGCGCATATCCTTAAAGAAGTCCTGGCCGTAAAGGAGCTTGTTATTCTCTTTGATCTCGAGGAATTCAATGGGAAATACGTCTTTGGAAGTCTCTACATGGATGCGAGAGAGGAAGAGAGGCGCTGCTATCTTCTTCTGTATGCCCCCGGATATGAGCTTGAGCGAGCGGTTGAGCTGGGGAAAGTCGAGCTCTTCAAATACGACCATGAGATTTATGTCTGAGCTCTTGGGCGAAAAATCCCGGCCGGTAGCGCTACCGTACAGGACGATCGATCGTATATTGTCTCCGTGGATCTTTAGAAGGCTTTCCAGGTAGGGTGCTATGCGCTTCTTAACATCATCGCGGACTAAATCCAATTTGACTAATTCCATATATGTTGCCTCCGGTTCTGTACTGTACATTATATTAGCTCGAACCGGATAAAGCAACGTGCAAATTAGCAAATTGTCAAGCAGGCTCTATTATACTTCTTCTAAGAGGTACATCTCATCCAGGATCGCATCGCCGTTAATATAGACAGTTTCACCTGTAAGCTCTTCTATTAAAGCCAGCTCCTCCACTAAGCTGTCCTCTTCCAAGACTGCTACCGTGCCGCTTGTTGGTAGGCCGGTGAAATGGTATACGCTGATCATTATCAATACAAGGGCGACTGTCGCTAAAGCGAATACGGGCTTGAGCGTGAGCGATGGGCGATATGCGGGGCGTATCTTGATCTCAACGGATGACGTACTCTCTTCTGACAGCTTTTCCTTAAGCTCCTTATCAAATTCTGACCAAAACTCCGGCGGTTGTTCCGGGGCCTTCCTCTCTGCCGCCAGCGCTAGAAGTCTCTTCAGTTTCTCTTGTTTTGCTTTAAACCAGAACATGGCATCCTCCTTTTTTTTAGCTATATTATAAATAGCCGTCCAGTAACTTTTGCAGGTTTCTCACAGCGCGAAACAGGTGTATCTTTACGGTAGAAGCGCTGCAATGCAGTATCCGCGCGATCTCATCTATCTTCATCCCATTTACGTGCTTCATGACAAAACATATGTGCTGCCTTTCCGATAGCAGCCGGATAGCTGAATCCAACACGTCCTTTAATTCCTTATTAAAGACCGAATCCACCGGGTTGCCCGCCACGCTCATGCCCTCATCCAGGTGGACCATCTTCTTGCCCTTCTTCTTTCTCAAGTGATCCCATGAAATATTTACTAATATCCTGTATAACCATGTGTAGAATGACGAATCGCCTCTGAATCTATCGATATTCTCATATGCCTTGATAAAGCCATCTTGCAGGATATCCTTCGCGTCTTCAACATTGCCGACTATGCTATAGCAGAGGCCGAATGCCTTCCGCTTATGCAACGATACCAGGCCGTCGAAAGCGTCCTTGTCTCCGGCTTTGACCTTGCTTATGAGTTGGATCTCCGCGTCGACCATTTTACCCTCATTTTTAAGCACCGGTTCTCCCGGCGCATTTATTCCCGCCGCATGAGCCCTTACCTTTGTTAGAGTGTTGCTGGCCTGCCTTGCCCTGCGGGCCTGGTCCGTTCTTGCGCTGCCCGCCCATACCACCTCTATTGTCTTCACTGGGCCCTCGCTGCCGCCCGCCTCTTCCGTTGCCGCGAATATTTCCTTGTGGTGGGCGTCCGTTCCATTGATGCTGGCCGTTTCCGCCGCCATCATTGTAGTTAGGGCCGCCTTGTTGGCCGCGCCGTCTGCCATTGCCCTGCTGCTGCCTTCCTTCGCCCCTTCCTTGAGGGCCGCGCCCCTTGCCTGGGTGCTGCCTCATCCCGCCTCTACCTCTATCGCCGCCGTCAGGTCGCCCTTGATGGCCGCCCCTACCGCCGTCGCGCATGCCGCCATCTCCTTGTCTGCCGTCTCTCTGCCTGCCGTCTCTATGCCTGCCATCTTGTGGGCCGCGATCCCGCCCATCTTCACGCCTATCACGACTGTCTTCACGCCGGCCCCTGAAGCCCTCCACCCTCTCTCTAAGCTCCGGCCGTTCTGTCAGGAAGTCATGCGCGGCCTGCGGATCCTCTCTTTTAAGCCTCTGAAATTCTTGCATCTCGCCACGTTTTTCTGATATCTCCTGATACTTCTCCGGGTCCGAGACCTTTAGATCTTCCATGCGTTCATTAAACTTCTCTTTTCTGTTATTAACTACCTCTTGGAATCTCTCAGGATCATCACTTTTTAAACGCTCTAGCCTGTCACGGCGCTTACTCCTCAGCTTCTTCTTTAGGCTCTCATACTTCGCTGGATCCTCAGTCTTTAGCTGTTGGAGCCTCTCCTTTATCTGGCCACGCCTCTGACCAACGACCTCTTTGAACTTCTCAGGGTCCTCGTTTTTGAGGTTTTCCAGGCCTTCCTTATTCCAGCCCTTATGCTTACCTCTATTCCATCCCTGATGCTTGCCCTCACCTGGAATGTTCTCACCATCTATGCCTGGTGGGGTCTCCGTGTACCCGGAATCCCCTTCCTGAGCGTAGGCCTTATAGGTAGTCACCATGCTGTAGATACAGCAGATCGCGAACACCAATATCAGTACATACAAGATTCTATTCTTCATGACAGCCTCCTTTTCGTTCTTCATTGTATTAGACGGAAGAGCGAAGAAAAGGTTTACACTGTTAAAAATTGAAAATTTTCCATATCTGTTTTATTTGTAATTGGTTATGGTAAAAAGAAAAAAGCCCACTAATATGGGCTTTTTTCATAGGGTGTAGGCCTGAATGGCTTTCGCTACTCCTCACCTCCGTTTACCTATATAAAGTATGCCTGTTTTTCTCGAAAAAGTCAACCCTCAGGCATTAATTAATTGTGCTCAAAACCACCTATCTTCTATTGGGCGCGCCTTGCTTATGGGGCATTTTTTTGGGTGGTATCTTATTAGGTGGCATCTTTTTGACACTCTTATCTGCGACGGGGCCCGCTGTTTTCTGGAGATCCTTGCCTATTAGCCGCTTCCTGCTTACGGGGAGCGCTTTCTGAAGAGCGTCTCTCTGGGGCTCTCTTTTTAAATCCCCTTGATCACCCTTTCTGGGCACCACTTTACCTTTTTCGTGCCACCTCTTTTGGCTATTGATCATTCGGTCGCGTCTCTGCTCATGGCCCGGAAGTCTTCTTCTATCATTTATGACATTATGCGCGCGCGCCTTTACATCGTCTTTTAGTTTGCGTAGTCTCGCACGCTTTTGGTAGGAGAATTTTACAGGCGCTGTCGGTCTTTGATGCTTTCGGACCTTGGTGGTGTAGCCAGGCAGTACTACCGTCTCTTCAGCCCTCAATCTTCCGCGCTCGTCAAACCCTTTTGCGTAGACGCGCCCCTCTAGGGTTTCTACATCCATGCCTTCATCACTGGCCCTTGTCACCCAATCCGTACCCCTTACTCCGCAGACAGCTGAAGGTGTCTTTATCTCGAATGTGCTGCCTGGGGGCAGATTATTCATCGTAGAGAATATCTCACCACGCTGCAGCTCTATCTTCTCTCTTTCTCCAAGGGTAAAGATGGCCGAGCTCTCTGATTCCACGCGGACGCAGTTCTCGCCGTCTTCATCAAAGGCCAATTCCGCGTAAGAATCACGGCCCGTCTTTATCTTGTCGCCTGCCTGTAGGAAGATATCCTCTTCTGCGGCCTCGAAATCCGCGCCGCCTATGGAGACCTCCACCTGCCCGGAGAGTTGGACTATCTCGACACCGGTCCCTTCTGATGATATTAATACCCCATCTGCAAGCGCAATGCCTGAGGCCAATAAAATGAAAAGGGCTAACGAATATTTAAGCATGATGCGCGCCTCCTTAACCGCTGTCGCTGTATTAGACGTGGTAGAATGCATAATGGTTTACAACTATAGTATATACCAAAAATAGTAAGTTGTTAACTAGTTGTCAACTACGGCTGGGGGCTGATCATCATTTCTTCCAGCGGTCGTAGAGCGCCTGGGCGTTTACCATGAAGAATTTTGGGCGCACAAAGCGCTTTAATTGCTGATGCCAGACATATTCCACAGAGCCTGTGAGGCGGTTTATGAGAAAGCCCGTCCTGGATGAGCCTACGCTTATCTTATCTTCTCTAAATATGATGGCGTCCGGTATCGATAGGTTGAGCGGTTTGCTGTCTTTTAGTATCTCATCCCTGGTAGGTAAGTGGCGCTCGGTCTTGTACGCGCCGATGGTGGTCTTTGACCGGGAGGAAGCATCATCACCGGATGCGCCGGGCGATCCGGCATCCTGGCCAAAAGCAGGCTGTGAAGCTACTAGGACCAACAGGAGCATTAGGTAATATCTCTTCAAGATTTCCTCAATATTGCCTACCATGAATGCGCTACCTCTGGTACAGAGTGGCGTTCC